>JAEWMV010000081.1 GCA_023393045.1 Bacillota bacterium
GTTTGACACGGAGCTCGTGCGCATCGACCTGCGCGCGGGCAAGGGCACGCTGCTCGTGATGGCCCTCCTGGACGACGTGGTGACGGCCGCCTACAGGAAGGCGGATTCATAAGAGAGTGCCGCATTACATACTTTTAACCATCACACGGATGGGGATAAGGTATGGAATACTATGCGGATTGCAACATTGCGCGGGTGAGCGGCACCTTGCAGGGCGCGCTCGATGCGGATCACGTCATGCGCGGGGAAACCATATATACAGGCAAAATCATCGTGGAGAGGACCAGCGGCACGCTCGACGTGCTGCCCCTTTCCGCGCCGGGAAGGCTCCTCGACGGGTTCTACGGCGCGGGGCCCGTGAGCGTGCGCGCGCAGGTGCGCTCCTACAACATCCGCGAGGGGGATGCGAACAAGCTTGCAATCACGCTCTTCGCGCGCTATATTGAAGATGCGCCCGAGGGGGCGCCCCCGGAGAACGAGGTCACGCTCGTGGGCACGCTCTGCAAGCGGGCCATGTTCCGGACAACGCCCTTTATGCGGGAGATTGCGGACATACTGCTCGCGGTCAACCGCGCCTACGGCCGCTCGGACTACATCCCCTGCATCGCGTGGGGGAGGGAGGCGCACATGGCGGCGGAGCTCAATCCCGGCACGCGCGTGCGGCTCACGGGCAGGCTGCAGAGCCGGGAATACGTCAAGCGCCACCCCGACGGCACGGAGGAGAAGCGCACGGCCTACGAGGTATCCTGCCGCGCGCTTGAGATCATGTAATCAATGGAATACGGAGGCATTATGAGATATGCGAGAGCCCGCGTGGGCAACGAGGAATTCTATACGAGGATAGAGGGCGAAACGCTCGTGCGCCTGTTGGACAAGCCTTTTGACGGCGATAAGCCGGAGGGAAGGACGTACAAGCTGTCCGAAGCGAAGCTGCTCGCCCCCTGCGAGCCGACGAAGGTACTTTGCGTGGGCAAAAACTACTGGGCGCACGCGGAGGAAATGAAGGAGGGCCATCCCGAGGAGCCTTTGCTTTTCCTAAAACCCAGCACCTGCGTCATCGGGCCGGGGGATGAGGTCGTATACCCGTCCCTGAGCCATCGCCTCGACTATGAGGGCGAACTGGGCGTGGTGATCGGAAAAAGGGCGCACAACGTCGCCTCGGGCACGGCGAAGGACTATATCTTCGGCTACACCTGCCTTAACGACGTGACCGCGCGCGACATACAAAAGGGCGACCCGCAGTGGACGCGCGGCAAGGGGTACGATACGTTTTGCCCCATCGGCCCGTGGATCGAAACGGAGCTTGACGCGGGGAATCTGCACATTCAAACGCGCCTTAACGGGGAAAAGAAGCAGGATTCCACCACTGCCCTCATGACGCACGATATCGACAAGCTCATCTGCTACATGACCACCTGCATGACGCTTTTGCCGGGGGACGTCGTCGCCACCGGCACGCCGGAGGGCATCGGCCCCATGCAGCGCGGCGACACGGTGGAAGTTGAAATAGAAGGGATAGGCGTTCTTACAAACAGGATCGCCGCAGAGTAACATGGCCATGGACGGGCTTTGCCTGTACGCTTCGATGCTTGAAATCGCGTCGAAGCTCACGGGCGGCAGGATCGATAAAATCCAGCAGACCGAAAAGGACGAGCTGATACTCACCGTGCGCGGCATGGGCGCAAATTACGCGCTGCTCGTCAACGCCTCGGCAAACGACGCGCGCGTGCAGCTCACACAAATCAAAAAGCAATCCCCGGCCGACGCGCCTATGTTCTGCATGCTTTTGCGAAAGCGCCTCATGGGCGGCAGGCTTGTGTCCATTAAACAGGAAAACATGGACAGGGTGCTGGCCATTGGCATAGAGGCCTCGAGCGAGCTTGGGGATATGGCGCGCTTCACGCTCTATTGCGAGCTGATGGGCAAGCATTCCAACATCATACTTGCGGACGCCTCGGGCACCGTGGTGGATTCCGTCAAGCGCATCAGCCCCGCCATGTCCGGCGTGCGGCCCGTGCTGCCGGGGCTTGCCTATTCGCTGCCCCCCGCGCAGGACAAGCGCGACCCGCGGCATGCGGCAAAAGAGGATTTTATCAAAGTATTATCCGGCGCGCAGAATCCCGCCAAGGCGCTCTCGCAGGCGTTTTTCGGCATCGCGCAGAAAACCGCGGACGCGCTTATAGAATCCGTGGGCATGGACGGCCTGCGCGGCTATTTTGACAGTTTGGACGATAAGGTTGAGGCCTATATCGCGCTGGACGAAAGCGAAAACCCCAAGGAGGTTTACCCCTTCGCGTCCAAGGGCGAACGAGCCGAAAAGGCGGAGTCGATGGGCGCGGCCTACGACGCATACTACCTTGCGCGCGAGCGCACGGAATGGATCAGGCGGCACGGCGCATCCGCGCGCCGCGTCATACAGAACAACATAGAGCGCTGCGGGAAGAAGCTGGAGCTTTACGCCGACGCGCTCAACGCCACGTCGAGCATGGAGGAGGCAAGGCTTTACGGGGAGCTGCTCACGGCCAACCTCCATCAGCTAAAGGGCGGCATGGGCAGCGCGGCGGTGCTCAACTATTACGCCGAGCCGCAGGAGACGATTGCCATTCCTCTGGACGCGAAGCTCACCCCCGGCGAGAACGCGCAGCGGTATTATAAGAAATACCAGAAGCTCAAGGCCGCGCGCGACATGGCGCTGGTGCAGCGCGAACAAACGCTTGCGGAGCTTGCCTACCTCGAGGGGCAGTTGGAGAACCTCTCAAACTGCACCGCCGAAAACGAATTGGAGGAACTCATCGACGAGCTTCGCGCGCAGGGCTATATCAAAAAGGACGCAGCGGCGAAAAAGAAGCATAAGCTGCCCCAGTCAAAGCCCATGCGTTTCGTTTCTTCCGACGGCATAGAGATACTCGCGGGCAAGAACAACGCGCAAAACGACATGCTCACCCTCAAGCTCGCGCTGCCAAACGAAACCTGGCTGCACGCGAAGAACATGCCCGGCTCCCACGTCATCGTCCGCCGCGAGGGGGAAGTCCCCGAACGGACGCTTTTTGAGGCGGCGGTGATTGCGGCCTATTACAGCAAGGCGCGCGGCGGCGAGAATGTGCCTGTCGATTACACGCCGCGCAAGTACGTCAAAAAGCCCTCCGGCGCGAAGCCCGGTATGGTGATATATACGACGAACCGCACCTTGTTTGCGACGCCCGACGAATCGCTCGTTTTACGACTGATTCAGCAGGCGCGCGCGTGAATGAACCCGATGTTTGCGGAATAAGGATAGGTATAACGCAAACGGAGGGATACCATGAAAAAGGCATTGCGCGTCGCGGTCGCAGCCGCACTCATCATAACGCTTCTCGCCTGCTTCGCGGCCTGCGCGAAAGACGCGCAGGTGCCTGAAGACCCGGCGGAGGAGACCATGAACGACGGCGCCGGAGGCTATACAGGCTACCGGCAGACCATACTGTATTACCTGAGCGACGACGGCTTCGTCGTGCCGGTGATGCGGAACATTCCGTGGGAGGAGGGCATCGGCAAGGCCGCGCTGGGCTACCTTGTCAACACGCCCGACAACCGCGCGAGCACGGGGGCGATGGGGTTGAACGCGCTCATCCCCGAGGGCACGAGCTATACCCTTCGCATCGGGGACGACGGCGTGGCGACGGTGGACTTGATCGGCCTTTCCGCCCTTGAGAGCGCCGCCGCCGAGGAGGCGATGGTTGCCTCCATCGTCAACACGCTCGTCGAGTTCACGCGCATCGACAAGGTGAGCATCACCCTCAACGGCAAAAAGGTAGAAAAGCTCCCCAACGGGACGAAGCTTTCCGAAGCGATGGCGCCTTTCTCCCTCAACGCCGAGGACGGTGAAATCGACGTGTCCACCGAGGGCGCGTCGGCCGTGACGCTCTATTTCCCCAACACGGCGGGCAGCCTCAACGTGCCTGTGACGCGCTATATAGAGGGTGCGGCCACGGTGGAGGGCGTGATTGCGGAGCTCATAGAAGGGCCGCAGTCGGAGAGCCTGCGCGCATGCTTCCCGGAAGGCACGGCGCTCCTGTCCGCCTCCGTGGAGGCGGGTGTTGCGACGGTGGACCTGAGCGGGGAGTTCCTCGGCGCCCAGTATACGGATGGGCTGCTTGAGGCCGCGTACGACACGCTGTTTTTGACCATACAGGGCGTGGCGGAAATCTCGCGGCTGGAAATACTCGTCGAAGGGGAACCCACGGAGCTTGTCGCGGAGACCTCCGCGCCCGTGTTTGCCAACGAGTTCAGGTAAAGGGATCATTTGTACGAAGGAGAAGGGCGATGAAGTTGATTATCGCATCCAACAACGCACACAAAACCGCCGAGATCAAGGCGATACTCGGCGGTTATTTCGATGAGGTGCTCTCGCTTAAGGAGGCAGGGCTTGACATTGACGTCGTGGAGGATGGGGACACCTTTGAGGCGAACGCGCTCAAGAAGGCCACCGAGGTGCTGCGCATTTCCGGCGCGGACGCCGCGCTCTCCGACGACAGCGGACTGATGGTGGACGCCCTTCACGGCGCGCCGGGCGTATACAGCGCGCGCTACGCGGGGGAGGGGCATGACGACGCCGCGAACAACGAAAAGCTCCTTGCGGCCATGCGCGATGTGCCGGACGAGGCGAGAACCTGCCGCTTCGTGAGCGCGGTCGCGCTCGCGCGCAAGAGAATGGAAGCGATACTGGTCAGGGGATCCGTAGAAGGCACGCTCCTCCATGCGAACGCGGGGGAGAACGGCTTCGGCTATGATCCCCTGTTCTATTACGCGCCGCTGGACAAGTCCTTTGCCCAGATGAGCGCGGCGGAGAAGAACGGGGTCAGCCACAGGAAGCGCGCGCTCATGGCGCTCAGGGACGCGCTCGAGACAGAAAAACGCGGCGCATGAAGGTCTGCGTCATCTCCGACAGCCACAACGGCATGTCCGCCCTTCGCGCGGCCGTCAAGGCGGCGGGCGGGGTGGATTGCTATATCCACCTGGGGGACGTCGTGGGCGACGCGCGGGCCTTGGGGGAAATGACGGGCCTCCCCGTTTACGCCGTGCGCGGCAACTGCGATTGGAGCCTGGAGTATGAAACCGAGGATGTCCTCACCCTCAGCGGCGCGCGCCTCTTCATCACCCACGGGCATAAGTACAATGTAAACGGCGGCACGTACGCACTCGCCGCGCGCGCACAGGAGCTTTGCTGTATGGCGGCGCTCTATGGCCACACGCATGTTTCCTCCATCGAGGCGGACGGCGCGCTAATCATCGTCAACCCCGGCAGCCCGACAACGCCCCGGCTCGGGCGCAAACGCTCCGTCGCTTTGCTCACAATCGAGGGCGGGGAAGTCTATCCGAGGATCGTCACATTTTGATTTTTAATTCAGGAATGATAGCGCCATAAGACGAGGCGCTTTTCCGCATACGCCACGCCGTAGTACATGAGCGCCGCGAGCACGCACAGCACCACGATGCTCGACATCACGAGGTCGAGCTTGAACACCTGCCCGCCGTAGACGATGAGATAGCCAAGCCCCGCCCTGGACACGAGGTATTCCCCCACGATCACGCCCACCCAGCTCATGCCCACGCTCAATTTCAGCGCGTTCATGATAGTGGGGACGCTTGCTGGAAAAACCACCTTGGTGAAGATCTGCAGCTTCGTCGCACCGAGCGTGCGCATCAAAAGCTGCTTTTCGCCCGTGATTTCATTGAAGCCCGTGAGCACGCTCATGATCGTCACCACGAGGGAGACGAGCAGCGCCATCACGATGATGCTCGACACGCCCGCCCCGAACCACACGATGAGTATGGGGCCGAGCGCGATCTTGGGCAGGGCGTTTAGCACCACGAGATACGGGTCAAGTATGCGCGAGAGCGTGGGGCTCCACCATAAAAGGATGGCGATAAGCGTGCCCGACGCCGTGCCCAGTATGAAGCCCACCACGGTTTCAAAGAGCGTGACACCGATGTGAAGGAAAAGCTCCCCGCCGTTATAGAGCCGCGCGATGGTCTGCGCGACGCGCACGGGCGAGCTGCCGATGAACGGGTCGATGATATCAAGCCGCGCGAAGACCTCCCAGAGCAATATGACAAGCACGAGCAGGGCGTAGCGCGCGAAGGTGACAAAACGCTCCCTGCTTTTGAGCTTTTTAAGGAAAGCCGCGTGCTCTGATGAGTATGCGGCGTTGTTTTCAGCCTTCACCGACGTCCAGCTCCTTCCAGATGGTATCGAAGTAATCCTTGAATTCGGGGGCGTTGCGCCGCGCGATGGGCGTGTCGCCCCGGCTGAGCGCAATCATATGCTCGGCCTTCACGCTCGCGGGACGCCGGGTAAACACGAGCAGCCTGTCGCTCATGGATATGGCCTCCGCGATGTCGTGCGTGACGAGTATGGCCGTCTTATTTTCCTTTTTAATGATGTCGTACACCTCGTCGCTCAGCCGCAGCCGCGTCTGGTAATCGAGGGAGGAGAAGGGCTCGTCGAGCAGCAGCACGTCGGGCGAGGTGGCAAGCGTGCGGATCAGCGCCACCTTCTGGCGCATGCCGCCAGAAAGCTGGCGGGGATAGTGCTTTGCAAAGGCGGAAAGCCCGTAGGTATCGAGCAGTTGGAGCGCGCAGCGGCGGGTGTCCGCATTGAGCGCGTTTTGTACCTCAAGACCAAGGAGTATGTTGCCCTCGATGTTGCGCCAGTCGAGCAGATGGTCGCGCTGGAGCATATAGCCCGGCTTGGCGCCCGCAACGCGGATTTCGCCGGAGGAGGGCTCTATGATGCCCGCGATGAGCGAGAGCACGCTCGTTTTTCCGCAGCCGGAAGGTCCCACCACCGAAACAAACTCGCCGCGCTTCACCTGCATGGACAGGCGCTTCACGGCGGGCGTTTCCCCGCTTCGCTCATGATAAATCAAGCTGACATCACTGATATCAACGGCAATATCTTTCATACTCGCCTCCATGACTCAATGTATTCCCCCTCTGCCGGCATGGTGAACATGATTGGCCCGCGCGGAGTATTATGGAGCATGAAAGGACTGATGCTTATGCGGACACGACCGTCCATGATATGTATGAAAAAAGGCAGCATCAAGCGCAGGACGATGCGCAACGCGCTGACCTTTGCGATCGTGGCACTCATATTGCTCTGCTGCGGCGTGGACTTTCTTTTGTCCCTTCTGTTCTCGGGGATCACGGTGGTGGTCGTGAGGCTATTCGTATTCAAATAAGGGATTACATAAATGAAGTCAAATAAAAAAAGCCCCGCATTTGCGGGGCTTTGCGCTTTGTCTTATCTTAGTTAGACGCTGCGCTCTACCTTGCCGGAGCGAAGGCAGCGGGTGCAGACATTCATCCTGCGCTTTGCGCCGTCGACAACGACACGGACGGACTGAATGTTGGGCGCCCAGCCGCGTTTGGTCTTCCTGTTGGAATGGCTGACCATGTTGCCGGACATCACGCCCTTGTTGCAAACCTCACAAAATTTTGCCATGCTCTACACCTCCTTACCGACTGTAAGCGCAACGTTTTCAAACGAACATTGCTATTATAGCGGAAAGCATATGTATTTGCAAGAAGAAAATTGCAGAAATTAAGCATGCTCACAGCATTTCCATGAAATGAATCTGCGTGCAGTCATATACAGGCATATTCGTTTGTCGACGGCGGAACAATACGATTAGATAGTCTGAAAGGAGGAGCGCGAATATGAGCCCCATCTATGAGGATGAATATCTGCCTTTGGAGAGAAATCTCTCAAGGAAGCACCGCAACAAGCAGGGCGGACAGAGTGACCAGTCTGAACGGGATCGCCAGCAAAGAGAACGCGAGAAGCGCGGCGATCAGGAGAACAGACCGCTGTAAACCTGCATAGGGCAGCGACACATGCCCGACTGCCCGGCTTATTTTACGGTGCGGGCAACAAAAGGATCTCCGGATGGAGATCCTTTTTAGCAGTAAAAAAATGGCATTGCCATTTTTTGAATTTACAGGGTTTGCCTGCGCCTTCGGCGCGGTCGGCAAATGCTCAGAAAATTATACCGTGGGCGGCTGGAAGCCGAGACCGTAGGCCGCGTCATACGGGCAGAACATGATGAGCGCGTTTTCATCAAGACCGTAGACGATCCTGCGGATGCGGTGCGCCTCCGCCCGGCTGCACGCGCAGATGAGCACCTGCTTCTCGTGGCCGGTAAAGGTGCCCACCGCCTTCATGGAGGTGACGCCGCGCTCGATAATGGCGTGTATGTTGGATGAAACCTTGTCGCCCTCGCTTGTGATGATGATGGCAAGCTGCCCCGCGGTCAGGCGGTAGGTGATTTTATCGATGAGCATGGTGGCCACGGCGGTCATGAGGATGCCCTGGAGCACCGCGTCCACGCGCCCGAACACCGCGCCGCCGAGGAGGATGACAACGCCGTCCGTAAAAATGGACAATGTGCCGATGGAAATATGCGGCAGTTTTTTCCGGAGGCTCATGATGAGAAAGTCCGTGCCGCCCGTGGAGGAGCCGCGCCTGTATATGAGCGCGAGCCCCGTGCCCGAAAGCGCGCCCGCGTAGAGCGCCGCCATGATGGGGTCGCCCGAGTAGACGGGCAGCAGCGGGAAAAGCACGTCGAGCAGCAGCGTTGAGATTGCCATGGTTTTCAATGATTTAATTAAAAACCATTTGCCCAGCGTGCGGTAGCAGAAAAGCACCACGGGGATGTTGAAAAGCAGCGTGCCCAAGCCGATGGGCAGCTTGGTGAAATGGTTGAGTATGACGGAAAGGCCCGCGATGCCGCCCGGTGCGAACTTCGCCGCGGAGGCGAAGCTGAAAATGCCCGCCGCATAGAGCGCGCCGCCGATGATATCCATGGGGAGATCGCGAAAGAAGTCCTGCCAGTTCCTTTTTGTTTCCGCACGCATCCGTTTTCGCTCCTTTCCGCCGCGAAGCGTTTCCTTCACGGTGATATCAGTATAGCAAATGCACCCATATGCATGCAATTGTGAAGCACATATATAGAAGTCCCGTCCTGTATACAGGACGGGACTTCGTATGACGTTCCTATCAAGATAGGACGGGTTATATCCCCATCTCCCGCTTGACCTCGCCGAAGCAGCGCACGGCGAAATCCAAATCCTCCTTCGTGTGCCCCGCGGAGACCTGCGTGCGGATGCGCGCGCGTCCCTGCGGCACGACGGGATAGAAGAAGCCCACGACGTACACGCCCTTGTCGAGCATGCGCGCGGCGAATTCCTGCGCAACGCGCGCGTCGTAGAGCATCACGGGCACGATGGGGTGCGTGCTCACGGGCAGGTCGAAGCCGAGCTTGCCAAGCTCACATCTAAAATAGCGCGTGTTCTCATGCACCTTGTCCCGAAGGGCGGTGGAGGAGGAGAGCATGTCGAGCACCTTGATGCTCGCCGCGCATATGGCGGGGGCAACTGTGTTGGAGAAAAGGTAGGGGCGGGAGCGCTGGCGAAGCAGGTCGATCACTTCCTGCCGCGCGGCGGTGTAGCCGCCGCTCGCGCCGCCGAGCGCCTTGCCAAGCGTCCCCGTGATGATGTCCACACGGCCCATCACGCCGCACGCCTCGTGCGTGCCGCGTCCGTGTTCGCCCATGAAGCCCACGGCGTGGCTGTCGTCCACCATCACAAGTGCGCCGTACTCGTCCGCAAGGTCGCAGATTTCCGGCAGATTCGCGATGAAGCCGTCCATGGAGAACACGCCGTCCGTGGCGATGAGCTTGATGCGCGCGCCCTTCGCTTCCTCAAGCCTTGCGCGAAGGTCGGCCATGTCGCTGTTTTTATAGCGCAGGCGCTTCGCCTTGCACAAGCGCACGCCGTCGATGATGCTCGCGTGGTTCAGTTCGTCCGAGATAACGGCGTCCTCCTCGGACAAAAGCGTTTCAAACAGCCCGCCGTTCGCGTCAAAGCAGGAGGAATAGAGTATCGCGTTCTCCATGCCGAGGAACGCAGCCAGTTTACCTTCAAGCGTTTTATGAATCTGCTGCGTGCCGCAGATGAAGCGCACGGAGGAAAGGCCGTAGCCCCATTCGTCATAGCTCGCTTTGGCGGCCTCGATGATTTCACGGTTGTTGGAAAGGCCGAGGTAATTGTTGGCGCACATGTTCAAAACGCCCTTTGCCACCGTCGTGTCGATGCGGGCTTTCTGCTCGCTCGTGATTACGCGCTCCTCCTTGTAGGTTCCAGCGGCGCGGATATCCGCGAGCGCTCCCTTAAAAATGCTGTAGACTTCTTTCATGCTGCCTCCTTTGTCACTCGACCCAGTTGAATATAACCTTGCCGGACTCGCCGCTGTTCATGGCGGCAAAGCCCTTTTCATAATGCGTGTAATGGAAGCGGTGCGTGATGACGGGGGTGAGGTCGAGCCCGGCCTCGATCATGGCGATCATCTTGTACCATGTCTCATACATCTTCCTGCCGTAGATGCCCTGCAGCGTGAGCCCCTTGAAGATCACGTCGTTCCAGTCGATGACCGTGCCCGGGCCCGCGATGCCCAATAGCGCCACCTTGCCGCCGTTTCGCATGGATTTTAAAAGCTGGTTGAGCGCCGCACCGTTGCCGCTCATCTCTAAGCCCACGTCGAAGCCCTCCACCATATCCTGCGCCTTCATGGTCTCTTCAAGATTCTGGTATTTGAGGTTCACAGTCGCGTGCGCGCCCATCTTCTTTGCGATGGCGAGGCGGTAATCGTTCACGTCCGTGATGATGACCCTGCGCGCGCCGTTTTGCCTGCAAATGCCCGCCGCCATCATGCCGATGGGGCCTGCGCCCGTGATGAGCACGTCCTCGCCCACCACGTCGAACATGGTGGCCGTGTGCGTGGCGTTGCCGTACGCGTCGAAAAAGGAGATGATGTCCTCGGGAATGTTCTTCGACATGGCGATGACGTTGGTTTCCGGGATGCAGAGATACTCTGCGAACGCGCCGTCCCGGTCGACGCCCACGCCCTTGGTGAACTTGCACCAGTGGCCGTTGCCCGCGCGGCAGTTGCGGCAGTGGCCGCATACGATGTGCCCCTCGCCGGAAACGCGCTGGCCCACGCGGTAATCGTGCACGCCGGGGCCAAGCGCCGCGATCTCGCCCACGTACTCGTGGCCGATGGTCATGGGCGGGTGGATATGCTGCTGGCTCCACACGTCCCAATTGTAAATGTGCACGTCCGTGCCGCAGATGGCCGTCTTGTGGACTTTGATGAGCACCTCGCCGATGCCGGGTTCGGGTATGGGAACTTGAACGAGATCCAGACCTTGGCCGCTTTCGCGCTTTACGAGCGCATCCATCATGCCTTTCATAGTGCGCCTCTCAACAATAGAATTGGTGACGCGCCGTGTCTGCGTATCACATACGCATTATATACTTGTATGGAATGAATTACAACCGGGCGCAGTTGAAAATCCCGTCGAAACAGCAGATTTTTCTACCTTTCGTTTCGCGGGAAAATACAACAGTCCGCACAGCGCGGACAAAGGTCAATATAACGGAGTTTCGACGCCCTTCTTGTCGATGATGTAATATACGCCGCCGCGCGAGACCACGGCGTACCCCTGCGAGAAGGGCTCGGCGCTCTCGTAGAGCGGCTGTATGACGTACGCGCCGGAGGTGGCGATGTAGCCCCACAGACCGGCGGTGGCGTCCTTCACCGCCGCGAGGCCGTTTGAGAAGGAGCGCGCGTCGGCATATTTAGAACTGATCTCAAGCGAGCCGCGCGTGTTGATGTAGCCCCACAGGCCGTTGATCTTCACTGCGGCATAATCGTCCGCAAAGGACA
Organism: Bacillota bacterium; assembly: GCA_023393045.1. GTDB lineage: Bacteria > Bacillota > Clostridia > Christensenellales > CAG-138 > Phil1. Next base: position 11,768 of record JAEWMV010000081.1, read on the forward strand.
GCGCGCCGTCGTAAGTCGTGCGAAACGCCGTCTGTCCGCGGCTGTTGAGGAAGTAATAGGCGTCGTTCTCCTCGATGAGCGCGAAGCCGTCCGAATACGGGCTGCCGTGCTGGCGGGAGCTGAGCGTGGCGATTTTTTCGCCGACCTTGTCGATGATGTAGCTGTTGCCGCTGTTGGAGCGCACAAAGGCCACGTCGTCCGCGAAGTCGGTCACATACGCCCAATTCTGTGCGACGGCGAAATTGCCGTTGATGTCGATATAACCGTAATCCGACGCGGTGCGGGCATAGGCGCGCCCGCAGTGGAAAGTGCCTGCCTCGTTGAAAAGATAGTCGATCACAAGCTTGCCGCCCTCGTCGATGTAGCCCCATTTGCCGCCGGACTCGACCGCCGCGCGCTTTTCGCTAAAGGCGCTCACCGCGCTCCACGAGGGCTGCGCGAGCCATATGAAGTTACGCGAAAGCAGCCCGTAGAGCCCATTTTGCGAGGCGAAGGCAACGTTGCCCTCAAACTCCAGCGCGTTTGTGTAGGCGGGTTCGGCCACGACTTCGCCCGCGGTGTTTTTATAGCCCCAAAGCCCGCCTTCGCCCTTGAAGGGAATCAGCCTGCCCTTGTTGCTGGGCTTGGACGTGGGTGAGCTTTCCGCCGAGGGTGAAGGGGCGATTCCCTCCGCGTCGCCTCCGGGCGTGGCGGAGGGATCGGGGCTTGGCGAGCCGCCCGTCCCGGCGGGCTCGTCCGCGCGCAGCATGTTCGCGCCGCCGCCCGTGTAGCACAGCGCAAACACGGCCGTGCACAGCAGGATGGCCCCCGCGAGATAGAGATAGAGCCTTATGAGGGAAGGTTTGTTTTCTCGTTTCGTTTCTTTCATATATTACCGCCGATGCGCAATTTTTCAAAATATCACAAATCCTACCTTGATTCTAGCAAATATGCCGCTTAAAATAAAGTGGAGAAGTTTAAACCATACTTTATACGCTGAGAGGTGAAAATGAAAGCATATGTAATTACAACCGACAGCACCGTTGACCTCGGCCGCGCGCGCATGGAGGAACTCGGCGTTCCCTACGTCCAGCTTTTCTATATACGCGACGGGGCGCCCAAGCGCGATCTGATGACCGACCAGTGCGCGCTTGAGATCTATGACAATATGCGAAACGGCGTCGTCTACAAATCCTCGCAGGCGAACCCGGAGGATTTCATCGCGCTCTGGACGCCCATCCTCGAGGCGGGGCAGGACATCCTCTACATCGGTTTTTCCTCCGCGCTCTCGGGCGTCGTCAACAGCGCGTTCCTCGCGCGCGGCGAATTGGGCCCCAAGTATCCGGAGCGGAAGATTTACGTCGTGGATTCGCTCTGCGCCTCCGGCGGAGAGGGCCTTTTCCTTGAAAAGGTCGTGGAGAAGAGCAACACAGGCGCGTCGGTGGACGAGTGCCGCGATTATGCCGAGGCGCTCAAGCTTCGCATCAACCACTGGTATACGGTGAGCGAGCTTTCCTACCTCAGGCGCGGCGGCCGCGTGAGCGCGACGAGCGCCATCGTGGCGGATATCCTCAACATCAAGCCCGTCATGGACATGAACGACGAGGGCAGGCTCATCCCGCGCGAGAAGGCGCGGGGACGCAAGGCCGCCATACGAAGGATGTTCGAGCATCTTGAGGAGCGGGTGGATATCGAGGACAACGCGTATTTTCGCATCACCCATGCGGACTGCATGGACGACGCGCTCGCCTTAAAGCAGATGCTTCAGGAAAAATACGACGGCATCCCGGTGCACATTTCCATGGTGGGCGCGGTGATAGGCTCCCACTGCGGGCCGGGCACGCTCGCGCTCTTCTTCATCGGCAAGCCGCGGACGGCATGAAAAAACGGGGAGCGGCATGCTCCCCGTTATAATACTATATGCCGATGTTACGCCGTTTTTCCCTCGAGCACGATTTGGATGAACCTGTCCGCGGCGGGGGAAAGGGGCACGCCCTCGAGCGAAATGAGGCCGATGTTGCGCGAGGGCATCGCGGGGGAAAGCTCGATTTCAAAGAGCTCGCCGCTCTTGATGGCGCCCGCCGCAAACTCGTAGGTGACGCAGGCGACGCCGAGGCCGATTTTTGCGAACTCCACCAGCAGGCTGTGCGCGCCAAGCTCGATTTCGGGCTTCAACGTCACGCCGCAGACCGCGGCGAAGTCGTCGAGGTACTTCCTCGAGTTGGAGGCCTTTTCAAGCAGCACCAGCGGCTCGCGCGAGAGCTCGTCCATGGTGACGGGGCGCTGCATGAGGTGCGAAAAGCGCGCGGAGGCCACGAATACGTCGTGCACCTTCAATACCTCGCGCACGGAAAGCGCGCTGTCGATGATGGGGAGGTTGACGAGGGCGATATCCACCTTGCCCACCTTCAAAAGCTCCACCGTATCCGGCGTGGTGCGGTTTGTGACCTGAAGCTGTATTTCGGGATATTCCGAATGGAACTTTTCAAGATAGGGCAAAAG
>JAEWMV010000264.1 GCA_023393045.1 Bacillota bacterium
GCTCCACGCCGCCCAGGGCGGGCATGAACATCCGCACCAACACGGAGCGCCTTCGCAAATACCGCAGGCTGATACTCGAGCTGCTGCTCGCCAACCACTGCCGGGACTGCACCACCTGCAGCAACAACGGCAGGTGCAAGCTGCAGGAGCTTGCGATGCGCTTTAACATCACGGGCGTGCGTTTTCCCAACACGGCGGCCGGCCCGAAGGTGGACGATTCCTCTTCGTGCATCACGCTCGACGCGAACAAGTGCATACTCTGCGGCGACTGCGTGCGCATGTGCAACGAGGTGCAGCAGGTGGGCGCGATCGATTTCGCGCACAGGGGCTCGCGCATGACCATCAGCGCCGCGTTCGACCGGCCCATCGCCCAGTCTCCCTGCGTGGGCTGCGGACAATGCGCCGCGGTATGCCCCACGGGCGCCATCGTCGTGAAGAACGACAAGGGTAAGGTCTGGCGCGCGCTTTCCGACAAAAACATAAAGGTCACGGCGCAGATTGCTCCGGCGGTGCGCGTGGCGGTCGCGCGTGAGCTTGGCGGCAGCGACGACGCAAGCGCCATGGGCAGGATTGTGGCCGCGCTTCGCCGCCTTGGCTTCGATGAAATCTATGACACGGCCACGGGCGCGGATCTGTGCGTGCTGGAGGAGTCGGGCGAGCTTGCGCGCCGCATTGAGGCGGGGGAGAGCATGATGCCCCTGTTCACCTCCTGCTGCCCCGCCTGGGTGCAGTACTGCGAGAAGAACTACCCCGAGCTTTTGCCCCATGTTTCCACCTGCCGCTCCCCGATGGAGATGTTCGGCTCCGTCATCAAGGAGCAAAACGCTTCTTCATCAAGGCGCAACGTGCATGTTGCCATCATGCCCTGCACCGCCAAGAAATACGAGGCGGCCCGCGAGGAATTCCAAAGGGACGGCGCGCCCGTGGTGGATTATGTCATCACCACGCAGGAGCTCATCCAGATGATACGCGAGTCCGGCGTCGTCTTCTCCGAGCTGGAGCCGGAGGGCGTGGATATGCCGCTTAGCACCGCGACGGGCGCGGGCGTGATCTTCGGCGTGACGGGCGGCGTGACGGAAGCCGTGCTTCGCCGTCTGATGAACGACAAAACGAACGCCGCGCTCCAAACCCTCGCCTTCACCGGCGTGCGGGGCATGGAGGGCGTGAAAACCGCCGCCGTGAGCGCGCTCGGGCGCGAGCTGAAGATCGCCGTCGTGAGCGGCCTTGGCAACGCCGCGGCATTGATTGCGCGCATCAAAGAGGGCGAGCATTACGACTTTGTGGAAGTCATGGCCTGCCCCGGCGGCTGCGTGAGCGGCGCGGGCCAGCCCAATTCCATGCGCGCGGAGCGGGAGGAGCGCGGCAAAAAGCTCTACAGCGCGGATAAGCTCTCGAGCATCAAGCGCTCCGAGGAAAATCCGCTGATGCTCTCCCTCTACAACGGCCTGCTCAAAGGTTGCGTGCACGAGCTGTTGCACGTGGATTATGTGAAGGAGGCGCAAAATGATCGAGCTTAGCGTGTGCATCGGCAGTTCCTGCCATCTCAAGGGGGCGTACAATGTGATACAGACCTTCCTCGCGCTCATCGAGGCGCATCAGCTCCACGGTCGCATCGACTTTAAGAGCACGCTGTGCATGAAGCGCTGCCATTACGAGGGCGTCGGGCTGATGCTCAACGGCGAGGAACACCGCATCATGCCGGACGAGGCGGCGAAGTTCTTCAACACTACGGTGCTGCCGCTGCTCTAGGATTTTTTCGGTAAAAACCGGGCTTTCAGGAAACCGGACGGAGTGCGCAATCTGCGCGGCTCCGTCCGCTTTTCTATGCGCGCACGTTTTTCGCCCGAACGGCATAGGCGTGAAGTAAGAATCCGAAAGGCGGAGGGCGTAAGAGCGTTATGGAAGAAATCAAAGGGAAAATCGGCATATACCGCCGCGACAAGGCGCTGCAATACGCAAAGCAATGGGCGTTTGGACGCAACCCGAACTATTATGATTTTTCGGAACTGGGGGGCGACTGCACCAATTTTGCCTCACAGGTGCTCTACGCAGGGGCGGGCGTGATGAACTATACGCCGGGCACGGGCTGGTTTTACATCAACGCCAATCACCGCACCGCTTCATGGACGGGCGTGCCGTTCTTTTATAATTTCCTGACGTCCAACCGCGGGGCAGGTCCCTTCGGCGAGCAGGTCGAGCTTGCCGCAGTGGAGCCGGGCGATTTTATTCAGCTAAGCGCCGACGGCAAGAGATACACCCACACGCTGGCCGTGATGTCCGTCGGCAAACCGGCCACGGCGGACAACATACTCATCGCGACCCACACCTACGACGCGTATGACCGTCCACTGAGCAGCTATTCCAACGACCGTACGCGCTGCATCCACATACTGGGCGTGCGCGGCAATTAATTCTTAAGGGGAGTTTGCCTACCGGGACGGCACAATAAAATGCGGCGCGGACAGCATTGCCCGCGCCGTATTTTATTGGTGCTCCTGTTTTTTGCGCAATCCGCCCGTTATGGCATGGAGAGCGTGGCGGTGGCGGCGGCTTCGCCGATGATTATGGCGGCTATGTCAAGTCCGGCCACTACCTCGCTATGGAACACAAGAATCACCCTGGTTCCCGCGGATATCGGTATGGAAAGGCTGCTCGTGCTGCCTGAAAGCTCTGTGTCGACCAGCGCCGCGCCCGAGAGGTTGGGGGCAAGCGTGACACGGGCGCCGGGCAGACGGATAAACGTATCGCTTTCCGCGGAGGCGGTATAGATATCCGCATAGACGGTTATTTCCGATGTAGGCAGAGATACCGCATTCGTCAGCGTAAATTCCGCGGACAGCCCCGTAAGCGTCATGTCGGCGGAGACGGCTTGCGCAAGCGCCAAAGCGGCGGTGTTGTCCGTAAGGTCAATCATGCCCGAAAAAGCTCCAAACCCATCCATTGATCCGCTTTCGCCGATTATGCTCCCCATATTGGCCAAGCCACCGAAGGTTGTCGTCATGTTGAAGTTGCCGTTTGATGAGAAATCGATGGGCAGCGGCGCATATTCCGCCGTGACTTCCACCGGTCCTGCCGGCATGGTGAAGGTCGTCGTCGCGCTGGAGGCGGATGCGAGCGTTACGCCGCCGGATACGACCGTCCATCCCGCGAAGGCCATGCCTGCTTCGGGCGCGTACGCCGCAATGGTAACGGTTGCGCCGGGCGCGTAATTGCCGTCGCCCGTGCCGTAGTTGACCGTGACGCCGTAGGTGGAGGGCGGATCGGGAACCGTCATGCTGTATGTGAGCTTTGCCATCAGGCTATAGCTTTTGCCGTCCACTGTGATGATCTGTATCACCGACAGGTTCCTTGTTTCCACCGCCGCGCGCGCCGAAGCCGGAACCAGGAAGGATGAGAGCAGCGCGAGGCACAGCAGCACGCCAAGCAGTGCGTTGCGGCCTTTTTTCCTGAAGACCAGCAGGCAGATGAGCGCGATAGCCGACGCAAACGCCAGCAGAATCCACAATCCAAACGGCATGCCGTCGCCGGTCTGCGGGATGTCAACGGAAGCGCCGCCCACGGCCACTTTGGGCGAAATGGTGGCGGTC
>JAEWMV010000007.1 GCA_023393045.1 Bacillota bacterium
GAGCTGGTCGACAGGGACGAGCGCTTCATCTTAAAGGCGGAGGATAAGCTGCCCGGCTGCGGCATACTCAATTTGCTGCACGACGGCACACAGGTGACCTTCCTCGAGCTCGTCACGCTCATGATCGTTCTTTCCGACAACAGCGCGACGAACCTCGTCATCCGCCGCCTCGGCATGGACGCGATCAACGAGAACATCAAAAACCTCGGCCTCGCGGGCACGCGCCTCAACAGGCTTCTCTTCGACGCGGAGGCTTCCGCGCAGGGCCTTGAAAACACGGTTTCCGCCGCGGATATGGGCAAGCTGCTTGAGATGATTTACCGCGGCGCGCTCGTGTCGAAGAAAGCTTCCGAAGAAATGCTCGCCATCCTCTTCGAGCAGAGGCTTAACGGCAAGCTGCCGCTCTCCCTCCCGCGCGAGGTGGCCGTCGCCAACAAAACGGGGGAGGACGAGGGCATCACCAACGACGTAGGGCTTGTGATGGGCGCGCACCCCTATGTGATCTGCGTGTGCGCAAACGAGGTGGACGCACCCGCCTTCGATATGGCGCTGCACAGGGTTTCCCGCGCGGTTTTTGACGAAGTGGCGCAGAAGGCGGATTCCCCATTGCGCTGACGGACCGGTTCCGATATAATTACGCATGCGCACCCCCATGCAAAGCGGCATGAGGGCATATGCGCATGAAAGCAAAGCGAACGGAGGGGGGAGCATATGTTCCTCATCATCGGCCTGGGCAACCCCGGCAGGGAGTATGCCATGACGCGCCACAACATCGGCTATCTCACGCTCGACATGCTCGGCGCGCGGCACGATATAGACATGCGCCGCGAGCGCTTTCGAAGCGTCTTCGGCGAGGGGAGGATGGGGGCGGAAAAGGTCGTCCTCGCAAAGCCCGTCACCTTCATGAACAACTCGGGCTTCGCCGCGCGCGACCTCGTCAACTGGTACAAGGTCTCCCCGCAGGAGATGCTCGTCGTCTATGACGATGTGGATATCCCCCTTGGCACCATACGCATACGCGAGGGCGGCTCCTCCGGCTCGCACAACGGCATGAAAAGCGTCATCTACCAGCTCGGGTTCGACGATTTTCCACGCATCCGCGTGGGCATAGGCGGGCCGGAGGGCGAGCGGGACATGATTGCCCATGTGCTGGGCATGCCAAACGGCGAGGATATGGAAAAGCTGAAAGCCGCCATATCGCAGGCTGCGGACGCGGCGGAGCTCATCGTCGCGGGCAGGCTTGCGGACGCGCAGGCGCGCTTCAACAAGCGCTCCCACAACGGCAGGAAAAAGGAAGCCGCCGAAGCCGCGGAATCCGAAACGGACGAAAAAACAGATAAAGCGGACGAAAAAATCGATGGCTGAACATCCGCTGCTCCAAATATTAAAAAGGCATCCCGAATACGAAAGGCTTGCGGCCAACCTCGCCTCGGCGGGAGGGTGCGCGGCGGTGTTCGGCCTGGGGGAGGCGCACCGCACGCACGTCGCGGCAGGCCTTTTTGCCGAGTGCAAAAAGACGCTTCTCTTAGTCACCGCAAACGAAAATTCCGCCGCGCGCATCGTTGAGGATGCGTCTTATTACGTAAAAAACGTTTTCCATATGCCCGCGCGGGAAACGCCCCTGGGGGGCAAACCCGTCGCCGCGTCCGCGGGACTTGCCGCGCGCCGCGTGGAGGCGCTCACAAGGCTTGCCTCCGGGGAAAAGCTCATGCTCGTGGTTTCTGCGGAAACGCTGCTGCAGCGTCTCGCGCCGCCGGAAGCGCTGCTTGCCGCGCGGCTGACCCTGAAGGTGGGGGAGAGGCGCGATCTGCGCGCGCTTACAGCCGCCCTTGTGGACGCGGGGTATGAGCGCGTGGATTTGTGCGAGGCCAAGGGCCAGTTCTGTTTGCGCGGCGGCTATCTCGACCTTTTTCCCATCACGGCGGAGCTGCCCGTGCGCGTGGAGTTTTTCGATGATGAAATCGACACCATGCGCACCTACGACCCCATGAGCCAGCGCTCGGTGGAAAACGTAAAAAGCTGCGCCGTCGCCCCCGCAACGGAAGCGCCGCTCACCGCCAAGGCGCGGGAAGTTGCCATGCGCGCGATGCGAAAAAAGCCGCGGCTCGAGGCGGAGTATCAATCGCTCAAAGAAGGCGTCGCTCCGCCGGGTGCGGAGCGGCTTTTGCCCCTGTTTTATTCGGAAGCCTACATTGCGGATTATCTCCCCAAGGACGCGCTCATCCTCATAGACGAGCCGCAGCGCGTGGAGGAGAGCGCAAAGCTTGCGCACGGGAACCATATGGAGCTTGTGGGCGCGCTCATCGCCTCGGGCGACGCGGAGCCGGAGGAGGCGGAGCTTTTGGGCTCGCCGCTCAAGCTCATTTCCGCCTTGGATACGCCGCGCACCGCCATGCTCTTTTCCCTCACGCGCACATACGGCCTCATACGCCCAAAAGAGCTTTACCGCTTTGAAACGCGGCCCGCCTCGCGCTACATCGGCGCGGGGGAGGCGCTTGCCGCGGACATCATCAACTGGCGCAAGCACGACTACACCGCTGTCGTCTACGCGGGCGCGCACGCGGTCAGGTTGCAGGATATGCTCCTCGACGCGGGCGTGGACGCCGCGGTGACGCAAAGGCTTAACCGCCCGACGGTCGAGGGCGAGGTCATCATCACAGGCGAATCCATAGGCCGCGGCTTTGAGTATCCGGAAATCCGCTTTGTGGCCGTGAGCGAAACGGAGCTGTACGGCGCGGCGCGCGAAAAGCTGCAGCCCTCGAAAAAACGCCGCCCGCAGCTCGCTTTCTCAGAATTGGAGCCGGGGGATCTCGTCGTGCACGAGGTGCACGGCATCGGCCGCTTCGTGGGTGTGGAAAAACTCACGGCGGCGGGCGTGACGAGGGATTACCTGCATCTGATCTATTCCGGCGGGGATAAGCTCTACATCCCCACGGACCAGCTCGACCGCGTGCAGAAGTACATCGGCGGCGAGGAGGAAGAGGCAAGGCTCTCCAAGCTTGGTTCGGGCGAGTGGCAGCGCACCGTCAGCCGCACGCGCGAGAGCGTCAAGGCCTTGGCCTTCGATCTCGTGCGGCTTTACGGGGACAGGATGAACCGCAAGGGCCACGCCTTTTCCAAGGATACGCAGTGGCAAAGGACGCTGGAGGACAGCTTTCCCTATCGGGAAACGCCGGATCAGCTCGCGAGCATCGCCGAAATCAAGAAGGATATGGAGAGCGAGCGCGTGATGGACCGCCTGCTGTGCGGGGATGTGGGCTACGGCAAGACCGAGGTCGCCCTTCGCGCCGCGTTCAAGGCCGTGATGGACGGCAAGCAGGCCGCCTTCCTCGTGCCCACGACCATACTCGCCCAGCAGCATTACAATACGCTCGCCTCGCGCTTCGCGGGCTATCCCGTCAATGTGGCGCTGCTCTCGCGCTTCAACACGCCCTCGCAGGAGAAGGCCGCGCTCGACGGGCTAACAAAGGGCAATATCGACGTGGTGGTCGGCACGCACAAACTCCTTTCAAAAAGCGTCAAATTCAAGGACCTGGGCCTGCTTGTGATCGACGAGGAGCAGCGCTTCGGCGTGGGCCATAAGGAGCAGATGAAGGAGATGCGGCGCAGCGTGGATTGCCTCACCCTCTCCGCCACGCCCATACCGCGCACGCTCCACATGTCCATGACCGGCATACGCGACATGTCCGTCATCGAGACCCCGCCTGAGCAGCGCTATCCCGTGCAGACCTATGTGATGGAATATTCCGATTCCGCCGCACGCGAGGCCATTTTAAAGGAGCTCGGCCGCGGCGGGCAGGTCTATTTCGTCTACAACCGCGTGCAGGGCATGGAGCGCTTTGCGGAATACCTGCGCGGCCTCGTGCCCGAGGCGCGCGTGGCCTTCGCGCACGGGCAGATGCCCGAGCGCGCGCTTGAGCGCACCATGCTCGACTTCATGGACCAGAGCTACGACGTGCTTTTGTGCAGCACCATCATAGAAAGCGGGCTCGACATCCCCAACGTCAACACCATCATCGTCTACGACGCGGACAAGATGGGCCTCTCCCAGCTCTATCAGCTGCGCGGGCGCGTGGGGCGCGGCACGAGGCTGGGCTACGCGTTTTTGACCTTCGTGAAGGATAAGGTTTTGACCGATATCGCGGAAAAGCGCCTCGGCGCGATACGCGAGTTCACGCAGTTTGGCGCGGGCTTTAAAATCGCCATGCGCGACCTTGAGATACGCGGCGCGGGCAACCTTTTGGGACCGGAACAGCACGGGCACATGGCGGCCGTGGGCTATGACCTCTATTGTAAAATCGTCGAGGGCGCGGTGAAGGAAGCGCGCGGCGAAGTGGAGCCCATCCGCGTGGACACGGTGATGGACGTGCCGATTTCCGCATCCATCCCGCACGCGTACATACCGCGCGAGGGAGACAGGCTTTCCATGTACAAGCGCATCGCCCTCATCTCCTCGCGCGAGGACGTCTACGACGTGCAGGATGAACTCATCGACCGCTATGGAGAAATTCCCAACGAAACGACGAGCCTCATCAACATCGCGCTCATCAAAGCGGAGGCCTCCCGCGCCTACGTCACGCAGTTGAGCGTGCGCGACGGGGAAGCCCGTTTTGTATTCGACAAGGATGCGCCGCTCGACGGGACGAAGCTCTATGAAACCGCCGGAAAGATAGACGGCGCGCAGCTCGTCTATTCCGAAACGCCCGCGCTCATCATCAGGAGGGGGCGCGCGGACGCAGCGGCATTGTATGGCATGTTGCCACAGTTTGTTTACATGCTTGTCGATTGCGTTATGCGGCAATAATGATATAATGAACAAAGTTAACACCGAATAAATGAAGGAGAAAAACCAATGAAGAAATGGATTTCCGTCCTGCTGGCCGCGCTCATGCTGCTGCCCCTTATCGCAGCGTGTCAGCTGACAGACGAGGGCGCGAATACCGACGATCCGACCGGAACGGACGCGGCCGACCTTGACCTCGAGGCGGTCGTGGCAAAGGTCGGGGAGGAGGAGATTACCCTTGGCGAAGTCAAGGAACTCTTTGACAATTATGTTGAATATTTTTCTTATTACGGCTATGACGTGACGAGCGATGAGGAAACCCTTCATTCCTTCCAGGACGACATCGTGAACCAGCTCGTGGAGGAAAAGCTCGTTTCGGTCAAGGCGAAGGAGCTCGGTTACGACCAGCTCAGCGACCTGGAGCAGGCGGAGCTTGACAGCCGCGTGCAGGAAGAGCTTGACGCGATGGAGGAATACTACCGCGCGCAGGCCGAGGAGGAGTACGCGAGCGACAGCACCATAGACGTGGAGAGCCGCATAGAGGCGCTCATCCTCGAGGAAGCCGCCTACAACATGAGCAAGGACGGCGCGACCTACGAGGAGTACGCGGAGTTCCTCAAGACGGACATACTCACCGCCTATATCGCGGAGCTGCTCAAGGCGGGCGAGCTTGCGGATGTGGACGTGGGCGAGGAGGATGTGCAGGCCAGGTACGACGAGCTGCTCACCGCCGACGCCTCCGCCTATATGGAAGGCCCCGCAGCCTATCAGGTCGCCCAGAATACCTATGAGGCGCTGGGCGAGGGCGTGCCCGCGCTGTATATACCGGAAGGGTATCACCGCATCTACGATATCTTCATCGCCTTCGAGGGCACGCTGCCCGAGGATTACACCAACAACGAAACCACGATGAAAACCCTCAAGAGCGAGTATCAGGAGCTTGCCTTTGCGGACGCTATCGCCGGCACCGCTGAAAACGCCGCGCGCATGGCGGAGATTCTTACGGATTACAGCGCGCTCAAAGCTGCAAACGACGCGCTCTACGACGAATACGCTTCCGCGGCGAAGGATAAGATCGACGGCATCTACGCGCAGCTTCAGTCTGGCGCGGACTTCCGTGAGGTGATGCTTGAGAACACCCAGAACGAGGACTTCACCTCGAGCGACCTGTTCGCCGAGCGCGGCATGCTCATCACCACGCAGTACGCTCCCGAGGACGATTGGAGCGCCGCCACCAAGGAAGCGTTCAAGGCGCTTTCCGTCGGCGAATACAGCGAGCCTTATGCCGAGAGCAGCGGCTACCACATCATCTTCTACGTGGGCGACGAAGCCGCGGGCAACCGCGCGCTTGAGGGCGAGGTTTATGACGTCATCAAGGCGCAGGTGCTCTCCGATAGCCTGGAGGCCGAGTGGACCGACCTTATCGAGGCGTGGAAGAACGATGGCACGGTGGAGATTTTCACGGACGTGTACCGCCCGCTGGGCAAAGCCGTAGGATAAGCAAATACTATCCGATTAAGAATGGTAAAGAATGGGGCGGGCTTCCGCCCCATATTCGCGTTTGCGGAGGCGGTTTACGCTTTGGCGCGAATCGTTTATAATAAACGGGAAAAGCGAAGAACATGAGGGGGTCTTTTATGAGGCTCGATAAATACTTAAAAGTCTCACGCATCATCAAGCGTCGCACTGTCGCAAACGAGGCGGCGAGCGTGGGGCGCGTCTCAATCAACGGCAAGACCGCAAAGCCCGCGAGCGAGGTGAAGGAAGGCGACGTGCTCGATTTGCTCCTTGGCGGCAAACATATGCTCGTGAAGGTGGTAAGCGTGCAGGAGCACGCCGCCAAGGCGGAAGCTTCCTCGATGTATGAGATCATAAGCAATGGATAAGGTTTACGCGGTGCTGCTTGCGGGCGGCTTGTCCGAAAGGTATGGGCAGAACAAGCTTCTCCAGTCGATCAACGGCAAAACGCCGCTCGCGCGCGCGGTGGAGGCGGTGCTTGCAAGCGAAAACCGTCCCGAGCAGATCGTAATTGCCGCGTCCGCCGAACTGATGGAGGAGGCGCGGCGCATCGCGCGCGAGCGCGCCAACGTGCTCGTGACCCGCGGCGGGGACGCGCGCGGGGAATCGACCAAAAACGCGCTTGCAGTGCTCGGCGCGTGGGAGGGCATCGTCGCCATCCACGACGCGGCGCGCTGCCTTTTGACCCCGCGTGTGTTCGACGACGCCGTGGACACCGCGCGCCAATACGGCTGCGGCGTGGCAGCCATACCCGTGCGCGATACGCTGCGCGACGGGCGCGGCGCGGAGGTCTCTCGCGCGGGGCTCTACGCCGTGCAGACGCCGCAGGCCTTTGACTTAAAGCGCATACGCCTGGCCTATGAGGACGCCTTCCGCGCAGGGCTCGCCTATACGGACGATTTGGGCGTGTGGCTCGCGGCGGGGCACGAGGCGCACTACTCTAAGGGCGACATCGCCAACCAGAAGCTGACCTATCCTGAGGATATGCCCTTTTTCTCCCTCGCGTCCGCAAAAACGGCGCGCATGGGCATGGGAGAGGATACGCACAGGCTCGTTGAGGGGCGAAGGCTCATCCTGGGCGGCGTGGACATCCCGTTTGAAAAAGGGCTGCTGGGCCATTCCGACGCGGACGCGCTGACCCACGCGATCATCGACGCGCTCCTGGGCGCGGTGGCGCTGGGGGACATCGGGCGCTTGTTCCCCGATACGGACGCGCGCTATCAGGACATCCGCTCGCTGGAGCTTCTGGAGAAAGTTGCGAAGCTTATCCGTGAAGAGGGCTTTGTTTTCGGCAACGTGGACGCGACCGTTACGGCCGAGCGGCCGAAGCTTGCTCCCCATATCGACGGCATGCGCCAAAACATCGCGGACGCGCTTGCCTGCGATGTGGCGCGCGTGAATGTCAAGGCCACCACCGCGGAGGGCATGAACGACGAAGGGCGCGGCCTTTGCATCACGGCTCGGGCTGTTTGCGCGCTTTACAAATAATGACGGATTTTATAAATATGCCATGTTTGCGCATATTGACAAACGCCGCATAGGATGATATAGTACCCCTAATTTCAAATTGGCAGGGACGGGCCGAGTAGCCCGGGCGATATGCTTTAGCGAGCCGCGGAGGGTGCAAGCGCGGCGCAGAGTGCCCGGATGCGAAAAACAGCCCCGAGCCGTCGAAAGAAAGCGTTTGCGATTAGACTCGACCGCGCGCCGCGCGTTACAGCGGCTGGGCATGATTGTGCTAAGAGATGACGGAACTCTATTTCCGTAAAGCAGGGTGGCACCGCGCGAAGCAAACGAGCTTTTCGCCCCTATTGCATAAAAACTATGCATGTGGGGAGAAGGGCTTTTTATTTTACCATAAATTTTGCACGGAGGAGAGAAAGGATGTATCGGGACGAATACTGCGGCATGTTCGCAAAGGACAGCTTGGGCAAACGCTGCCGCGCCTGCGGCTGGGTGAGCGCCAAGCGGGATATGGGCGGCGTGCTCTTCATCGACCTGTATGACAAAACGGGCGCTTTGCAATTGGTGTTCGACAGGCGGCGCGTCGGCGAGGCGGGCTTTGCCCTCGCGGAAAAGCTCACGAACCAGAGCGTGATCGGCGTGGAGGGGGAGATGTGCCTGCGCGACGAGGAGACGAGGAACCCCAAAATTGCCACGGGGGAAATCGAGCTTCGCGCGGATACGCTGCGGCTTCTCTCCCGCGCGGCGCCGCTGCCCTTTTCGCCGGAAAACCCGCCCGCGCGCGAGGAACTGCGCCTGGCGTACCGCTACCTCGACCTGCGGCGGCAGGGGATGCAGCGCAATTTGCGCTTTCGCCACATGGTGCAAAAGGCCGCCGAGGATTATCTCGACGAGGCGGGGTTTCTCTTCGTGGAAACGCCTATGCTCACCAAGTCCACGCCCGAGGGCGCCAGGGACTACCTCGTGCCAAGCCGTGTGCACAAGGGCAAGTTCTACGCGCTGCCCCAGTCCCCGCAGATATTCAAGCAGCTTTTGATGGTGGGCGGCGTGGATAAATACTATCAGGTGGCGCGCTGCTTCCGCGATGAGGACCTGCGCGCGGACCGCCAGCCGGAGTTCACGCAGGTGGATATGGAAATGTCCTTCGTGGAGCAGGAGGACATCCTCAAGCACCTCGAGGCGCTCTTTAAAAGCGTGTTCCACTCCGTCATGGGGCGCGAGTTGGGCTATGGCTTCCCCCGCATGACGTGGAGGGAGGCCATGGACGTATACGGGTGCGACAAGCCCGATTTGCGCTTCGACCTGCCTATCGTCGATTTGACCGACGCGCTTCGCGCCTGCTCCTTCAAGGTGTTCCGGCAGGTGATCGAGCGCGGCGGGGTGGTGCGCGCCATCAACGTCAGGGGCGGCGCGGGTATGACGAGGAGCGAGATCGAAGCCCTCACCGCAAAAGCCCAGAGCTACGGCGCAAACGGCATGGCGTGGATTGCCGTGCGGGAGGACGGGGAACTCTATTCCGTTTTAACGAAGTATTTTTCCGAGGAGGATATGCAGGCGATTTTAAGGGAAACGCAGGCGGCTCCCGGGGATTTCATACTCTTCTGCGCGGATAAGCTCCATGCCGCGCGAAGCGTGCTGGGCAAGCTGCGGCTCGACCTCGCGGATCTGTTCAAGCTGCGGCGCGAGGGGGAATACCGCTTTCTTTTCGTGACGGATTTTCCGGAGTTCGAGTACAGCGAGGAGGAGGGGCGCTACATGGCCGCGCACCATCCCTTCACCATGCCCTATCTCGAGGATATAGAAAAGCTGGAGAGCGACCCCGCATCCGTGCGCGCGCAAGCGTACGACGTGGTGCTAAACGGTGTGGAGCTCGGCAGCGGCAGCGTAAGGATACACGACCCCGAGGTGCAGCAGAGGATGTTCCGCGCGCTGGGCTTTACAGATGAGCAAATCGAGGCGCGTTTTGGCTTCATGGTGCGCGCGTTCGGCTACGGCACGCCCCCGCACGCCGGCTTCGCCTTCGGGCTTGACAGGTTGGTGATGCTGCTCGTAGGCGCGTCGAACCTGCGCGAGGTGATCGCCTTCCCCAAGATCAAGGACGGCTCCTGCCCGCTGACGGAGGCCCCTTCCGATGTGGACGCGGCGCAGCTTGAAATACTCGGCATTTCGGCCGGAGAGGGCAGGGAGGAGAAGCCCAAAGCGCAAAAGGAAAAAGCCGCCTCACACATCGACGTGGCGCGCATCGCAAAGCTGTCGATGCTGGCGCTATCCCCCGAGGAGCAGGCGCGCATGGAGGAGGAGATGAAAGGCATCGTCGCCTTCGCGGACACGCTTGGAGATATCGACGCACAGGGCGTTCCCCCGACCGCGCACGCCGTGCCGCTCACAAACGTCATGCGCGAGGACGAGGTGATGAAGCCTTTGGAGCGCGAAGCGCTGCTTGCGGGCGCGCCGGAAGCTTTCGACGGATTTTTCCTCGTGCCCCGGGTCGTTGAGTAAGGAGGGGAGTATGAGCGATATTGTGAAAATGAGCGCGCTGCAACTGTCAAAAGCGCTTGAATGGCGCGAGGTTTCCGCCGTGGAAGCCGCGAAGGCGTATCTCGATGAAATAGAGAAAAACGACGGGCAGATCGGCGCGTATCTGACCGTGACGGCGGACGCGGCCATAAAAGAGGCGATAGAGAGCGATGCGCGGCGCGCGCGGGGCGAAGCGCGCTCTCCCTTTGACGGTGTGCCCGCGGGCATCAAGGACAACATCTGCACCAAGGGCGTGCGTACCACCTGTGCGAGCAAAATGCTTGAAAACTACGTGCCGCCCTACGACGCGGCCGTGATGGAAAGGCTAAAGAACGCGGGCGTTGTGACGCTCGGCAAGCTCAACATGGATGAGTTCGCCATGGGCTCTGCCACCGAAAATTCCGCTTTTCAAAAAACGTGCAACCCTGCGGACGTTTCGCGCGTGCCGGGCGGAAGCTCCGGAGGTTCTGCGGCGGCGGTGATGGCGCATATGGCGGCGTTCGCGCTTGGATCGGACACGGGCGGCTCCATCCGCCAGCCCGCGTCCTTCTGCGGCACGGTGGGCCTCAAGCCCTCCTACGGGCGCGTGTCGCGCTACGGCCTTGTGGCGTTCGCCTCCTCGCTCGACCAGATCGGCCCCCTCGCGCGTGACGTGCGCGACTGCGCCGCTGTGCTTCAATTGATTGCGGGGCATGACGGACGGGACAGCACGTCCGTTCCCGAAGCCGCGCCCGACTTCCTGCGGGATATTGAAAAAGGAATGAAGGGCATGCGCGTCGCCCTGCCGGGGGAGCTCATGGGCGAGGGCGTCGCGCCGCAGGTGAAAGCCGCGGTAGAGGGTGCGGCAAAGCTTTGCGAAAAGTTCGGCGCGCATGTGGATGTGCGCTCCATGCCGGAGCTCAAGGGCGCGCTGCCCGCGTATTACGTCATCTCAAGCGCGGAGGCGTCCTCCAACCTCGCCCGCTTCGACGGCGTGCGCTACGGCTCCCGTGCTTCGAACTTCGAGGGCATGGACGAACTTTATGAACGCACGCGCTCGCAATTTTTCGGCGCGGAGGTCAAGCGGCGCATCCTGCTGGGCACGTTTGCCCTGAGCGCGGGTTATTACGACGCGTACTATAAAAAGGCGTTGCAGGCGCGCACGCTCATCATGCGCGCGTTCGAGGGAATCTATAAAACTTACGACCTCGTGCTTTCGCCCACCGCGCCCGTCACAGCGTGGCGCTTCGGCGAAAAGAGCGACCCCATGGAAGCGTATCTGAGCGACGTTTGCACCGTGCCCGCCAACATCGCGGGCATCCCCGCGCTCAGTATGCCCTGCGGGAAGGATGAAAACGGCCTGCCCATCGGCTTGCAGATCATGGGCAGGCTCTTTGACGAAAGCGTCTTGCTTCGCGCGGCCTGTGCGCTGGAGGGGGAAATGGGAGGTGTGGAAGAATGAGCAAAGCCTATGAGATGGTCATCGGCCTTGAGGTGCATGTGGAACTCAAGACCAAAACAAAAATATTCTGTTCCTGCCCCACGGACTTTGGCGCCGCGCCCAACACCCAGTGCTGCCCGGTGTGCGCGGGATTGCCCGGCGTGCTGCCCGTGCTCAACAAGAAAGTTGTGGAGTATGCCATCAAGGCGGGGCTTGCGACGCATTGCGCCATCGCGCCCTATTCAAAGTGCGACCGTAAGAACTATTTCTACCCCGATTTGCCCAAGGCGTATCAAATATCGCAATACGACCTGCCGCTGTGCGAGCGCGGGTACGTGGACATCGCCACTGAGGCGGGGGAAAAACGCGTGGGCATCACGCGCATCCACATCGAGGAGGACGCGGGCAAGCTCGTGCACGACGAGAAGCGCGGCACCTTCATCGACCTCAACCGCTGCGGCGTACCCCTCATCGAAATCGTATCCGAACCGGATATGCGAAGCGCGGAAGAGGCCGTGGCGTACTTAAAAAAGCTCAGGAGCATCGTGCTCTACACGGGCATTTCCGACGCGCGCATGAACGAAGGGTCGCTGCGCTGCGACGTGAACATTTCCGTGCGCGAGGCGGGCAGCGAAAAACTCGGTACGCGTGCGGAAATTAAGAATCTCAACTCCTTCGCGTTCGTCGCCAAAGCCATTGAGTGCGAATACCGCCGCCAGGTGGAGGCGCTGGAGGCAGGGGAGACGCTCGTGCAGGAGACGCGCCGCTTCGATCCGAATTCCGGCAAGACCTTCTCCATGCGCACGAAGGAAAACGCCAACGACTACCGTTATTTCCCCGACCCGGACCTGCTGCCCGTCGTCACGGATGGGGAGACGCTCTCCCGCATCGCCGCGTCCATCCCCAAGCTGCCGGATGAGCGCAAGCGCGCCTATATGGAGCGCTACGGCCTCTCCGCCTACCACAGCGAGCGGCTGGTGCTCGACCCCGCCGTGTCGGACTTTTTCGACGAGGCCGCAGAGATCACCCAATATCCGCAGACGCTCGCCGCGGTGATGCTCTCCGAGGCGCTTCGCCTGATGAACGAGTCGCAAGCAGAAACGATTGCCCTTGCGCCTGAAAAGCTTGCCGCTGTGGCAGACATGCTCGGGGAGGGGCGCGTCAATTCCGGCGGGGCGAAAAAGCTCGTCGCCGCGCTCTGGGGAACAGAGGAGGAGCCGGAAGCCCTGCTTGTCCGCCTCGACCTCGCGCAAATCAGCGACAGGGCCGCTCTCTTTGACGTCGCGCGCCGCGCCGTCGCGGAGAATCCCGGCATGGCCGGGGATTATAAGGCCGGCAAACAGGCCGCCCTCAAGGCGCTCATGGGTTCTGCCATGG
>JAEWMV010000164.1 GCA_023393045.1 Bacillota bacterium
GGGAGGACGTTTCGCGGCTAAGCAAAATCGCCGCTCTGCGCGGCCTTGGGTTATCCGTTTCGGAGATTCAAGCCGTTTTAGCGCAGGGAAACCTTGCGGGCCTAAAAAACATCTCCATCAAAAAGGATTGGGAAATTGAGGATTTACGGGCGAAACAAGAGTTGATCCAAAAGCTTGCGCAGGACTATGATTGGGAAAATATCCGCGTGAGCTTGGACCTCCTTGAAAAGAAGCAGTCTATCCTCAATCGCTTGCTCGATAAGTTTCCCGGTTGCTATGGCCGATATATCAGCTTGCATTTTGCTCCATTTTTAGGCGAACCGGTCACAACGGCGGAGCAGCAAGACGCATTTGAAACGATCATCGCTTTTCTGGACGGTGTGGATATTGCAATACCGGAGGATTTGCAGGAGTATCTTGAGGAGACCACACAGGGCATTGACGCCTCCCTGCTGACGGATAAGGCTGCGGAGAACTTGAGGGCTGCAATTCAAAATCCGGAGCAGTATTTGAAGGACAACAGGGAAACACTTGAATGGTATAAGACTTTTCAAGAATCGGATGAATACAGGGCGACCCCCGCATACAGGCTGCAAGAGCTTTTGAAACGGTTGAATCGCAAAAACGGTTACAACGACGTATTTATCCCGGCTATGCAGCGGCTAAGCAAATCTTATCGCGAATACTATAATGCGCTTATGCAAGCAAACGGCATTTTTCTAAAGCATCTTCAATCTCAGCCCGAGCAATGATTGAATCGGGCTGCAAAGCTCTGCACAAAGAAGTAATGCCGCAAAGTATATGCCCTAAATGCAACATTCCAGGGCTTTTCGCCTGCCTCCACATCATTGTTTCTGCGGCTTCGCGCCCCTTTTGGGCGCCGCATGCCGCATAATCCCCACTTTTCCCCCGCCCGCATATAATGCTCGGGGTGATTCTTTTGGATCCTTGCGAGCTTAACGTCCTGGTTACGGCCCTGACCAATCATTTTTACACCACCCTCTCCAAAGAGGATTTTATTTGCCTGAGCATTTTTTTGCGCGAGTTGAGCAAAATGATGATTTCCACATCGGTATTCGAGGACCTTTGCAACGACGACGGCAAAAAGCATCTCTAGGCGCACACCTGAAATTGCCCCCGCTGTTTTTTGCCGCGCATTTTCTATTTTGGGGCAATCAATCGCTTCCTCCATATGGTTCATGAATATATCCTTTCACTTTTTCGCTTGGTTTTCATAGCATATAGTAATGCTAATATCTTTAGGAGGATATAACCGTGATTCCATGCATATACTTTCTCGCCCGCTTCTGCGGCTGTTCGCGCTCTTGCGGCTACGGACGCCGGAACAATCGCCGTCGCTGCCGGTGGTATTGAGCCGATTAACTACATATTCCTTAGTCCCGCCCAGGCGATAATCGGGCGGGGCTTGCTTCCATATGTTTAGGCTCACTCCTTTACCTGGTGGCACAGACGGTTCTCCTTCACCTTTTGCCCTTCCCCGACTGCAGAGCACAACAGGCGGAAGTCATACTCGGCCGAGAACGCCAATATGCTAGACGGGAGGTGTTGAAACTTGGATTATTGTCAGAAATATCTGGTCAATCTACCGTATCCGGATATCCCTTCCCTCAGCCCCAACGCCCGCTATGCGACGCTTTTGTCCGGCGCGTTCGGCGGTCCCGGCTCCGAATCCACCGCCATCGCCCAATACACGGCCCATAATTTTTACACCGAGGGTTGGCCGGAAATCAACCTGGCCTACGAATGCATCACGTCCGTGGAGACCCTGCATTTGAATCTGCTCGGCACCCTCATCCGCAAGCTCGGCCTGCATCCGAAGTTCATGACCTATGAAACAAACCGCTTCTGGAACGGAAGCTACCCCGCGTACGCCTATGAAATAAAGCCCATCCTGCTTGCGGACATCAAGGGCGAGCGGGACGCCATCGCGCATTATACGAGACTTATCCAGCAGATCAACTGCCCCGAAATTCAGGCGGTACTGCGCAGGATTATCCTCGACGAGGAAAAGCATGTTGAGATACTCACGGGCTTCCTTGCCTGCGTAAAGTAGCCCGGGCGCTCCCCTGCTCTCCTCTGCCGCCCAGGCGCGGGCATCGTTTTCATGCATGGGCGCGTGCTTTCGCCCTTATGCCGGAAGCGCACAGGGCTGATTCTTCGCGCCGTTCGTTTTTCAGTTGATCTTTACCGTGCACGGCGCGGCGCTCAGCGGCTGGGCAACGCCCTCGTAGCTCAAGCGCAGAAACGGACGCATTCCCTCCACTCCATGCCGTCCGGACGCATAGACGAGCTGCGGCGCGCCCGCAGCGCCGCTCAGGAGAATGCCTTTGTTTTCCGGCTCTCCGTTGAGCCACGCGCGCGCGATTTCCGTGACGTCTATTTCCGTATAGGCCGCGCCGGCGCAATCCGTATAGCAAAGGCACAGGCTGTCGTCGATCTGCGGGGGCGCGTACCGGCTGCTGCAGACGCTGAAATACTCCAGCAGCGGACAGGCGTAATACCAAATTCCCTGCTGTGCGCAGGGCGTTTGCGCACACTTCACGGGGAGCTTGAACAGCACGAGCCGCGCCTCTTTCATATGAAAGAAGAACGCCTCGGAGGGGATTTCAAAATATAAGTAGGTTGCCCAATTGCAGCCTATGCGCAGCGTTTGGTTATCCGATTCGCCGCATCGCATGTCATTCGCCAGGCTCACCGATTCCCGGCAGGCCAGATCTATATATTTCATCGTTCATCACCGTTATAAATATATGCCGCCCAGATTATGTGGGTGTCACGCCATTTTTCCTGCGCGGCAGGTACAGAAATTCCGTTTTTGAATAGTATGCAAGTGAAAGTGTGTACTTTCACATTAAAGAACAGGTAAGGAGAAAATCTTAATGGAAGAAGTTCTTATTACTGTATTGGACGGTACTGCATTCAATGACGAAAGCACCGACGCCGTACTGTCTATCGAGGTAACGAACACCAACGCCATCCCATGCGCGGCGGGCACGAACGCGTATTACTACATCGAGCTGTCCGACGGCACGGATGACGCAACCTACACCTTCGCGGTCGCGCAGACCGGCACCATCCCGGCAAGCCACACGGAAACCTTTGTGGCGGAAAATCTCACGCTGGGCCCCATTACCGCGTCCTCGGGCGTGATTTACTACACCGCCGCATAAAGCGGCTTTCCCTCTTCAAATCTCAAGGCACCCTCCGGCCGGCAGCCATGCCGCCGGGGGGAACGCTTTTTGTTTGCCCTGTGAAAATAATATATTCCCCCGGCCGCCTTGACGCGGTTCTTTTTTATTGATATACTCTGCGGAAAATCACTTTTCGGGAGGCCAGCTATGCACGAGTGCGAAACGATAAAAAAGTTCTACGACGCCGCGCCCGAAACCGAATGGGACCGGCTCTCCGGCTTCCGCTTCGAGTTTGAAATCACAAAGCGCGTCATGGCGCGCTATATCAAGCCCAGCGCCAAAATACTCGACATCGGCGGCGGCCCGGGGCGGTATAGCCTCTATTTCGCCGCGCTTGGGCATGAGGCGACGCTCGTGGACTTATCGGAGGGCAACGTCGCCTTTGCCAAAGCAAAGGCCGCGGAGCTTGGCCTTTCGATCCGGGCGTATGCCTGCGACGCGCGCGACCTCTCCTGCCTGCCGCTCGAGGCCGAGTACGACTGCGTGTTCGTGATGGGGCCGCTCTATCACCTCTTTGACGAGGGCGACCGGGCAAAGGTCATCGCCCAGGCAAAGGCGCATCTTAAAAAGGGCGGCGTGCTTTTCGCCTCCTTTATCGCGCTGCACGCGGGGCTCAATTATTATCTGAGCGACTGCCCCCTGGAGATATTGAACGAAACCGACATGACCTATTTTGAGCGCATGACGGAGCAGAAAACATGGTACGGCGAGGCCTTCACGCTCGCCTGCTTCGTGGAGCCCGGGGAGATCGAGCCGTTCTTCGATACATGCGGCTTTGAAAAGCTGACGCTTTTCGGGCAGGAGGGCATTACGGACACGCGGATTGCGGACCTCGAGGCGGCGCCGGACGAGGTGAGGCAGTTCTACCTCGACCTGTCGCTCAAGCTCTGCGAGATCCCGCGCTACTTCACCTATTCCGCGCACCTGATGTACGTGGGGAAAATCAAGCAATGAAGAATGGAGGCCGCAGGCCTCCATTTCATCATCTCAGTCATCCATCAACGCAAGACGAACGCACCCTGCGTGTCAATTTCAAGCGGCAGCGCGCGCCAGTTACCCGCAAGCGCCGCAGCGACCTTTGCCGCGCGCACGGGGAAAGCCGCGTCCCGGTAGATCGCCATGCAGCTAGGGCCGGAGCCGCTGATGAAAAAGGCCAGCGCGCCCGCGTCCAGAGCGGCCTCTTTGAGCGCGTCAAAGCCGGGGATCAGTTGCGCGCGGTACGGCTCGTGCAGCCTGTCCGACACCGCGCGGCGGATCGCCGCGTCCTCCCCCGTGCGAAGGGCGTTCATCAGCGCGCAGGCATGCGCCACGGAATAGGCCGCGTCCGCGTGGGAGACGCTTTGCGGCAGCGCGGCGCGCGCCGCGTGCGTGCTGGTCGTAAAATCCGGGATGAAGGCGCAAAACTTCAAATCCTCCGCAATGGGGCAGCATTGGGCATACGGCTGACCTTCGCGCGTGAGCGCGGCGGTAAAGCCGCCGTAGATCGCTGGGGCGAGGTTGTCCGGATGGCCTTCGAGCGCGTTTGTGATGCAAAGCAGCTCCTCGCGACTCAATTCCCTTTTGCACATAGCCGCCGCGCCAAGCACCCCCGCGACGTACATCGCGGCGGACGAGCCGAGCCCGCGCGACACGGGGATGTCGCTCTCGATCGTAATTTTTACGCCGCCGCCTTCAAGCCCCATATGCGCGAGCGCGGCGCGGTAGGCGACATACACGAGGTTGTCCGCGTTGCAGAAGCACTGTTCCGTGCCGGAAATGGAAAGTCCCGCCCCGTTTTTCTCAAATTTAACGTGCGCATAAAGGGAGAGGGCGACACCCAGCGCGTCGAACCCCGGCCCCATGTTCGCGCTCGTGGCGGGCACGCGCGCCGTAATCATAGCTCTTTGGCCTTTCTTTGAACATAGTCGAACACATCCGCAATGTCGATGACGTCCGTATGCCGCTCGCGCTTTTCGCAAAGATCGGCAAGCCCCTTGGGTATGGGCGTGCCGCTTACGCGGGAGAGTTTTTCCATGGCGGCAAAGCCGTCCGCCTCATCCTCCCCCGTGACGGCGCGCAGCACGTCGCCCGCAAATTTATAGGGGGACGCAGTGGAGAGCACCACCGTCGGCCTCCCCTCCCCAAGCGCCCCGGCCGCGCTCCAGGCGACAGCCGTATGCGTGTCCAGCAGATACCCGTGCGATTCAAACACGCGGCGGATGGTGAAAAACGTCTCCGCATCGTCGCACGAGCGGGCGAGGAAGGTATCCCGTATGCGAAAGAGCATGTCCGGCTCGACGGCGTAATGCCCGTCGTACGCGAGGCGGTGCATGAACATGCGCACATGCGCGGCGTTGCCGCCGCATTCGTAATAGAGCAGCCGCTCAAGGTTGCTTGAAATGAGTATATCCATGCTGGGCGAGGCGGTTTTATAGAATTCCCGCCGCCTGTCGTACACGCCGGTGTCGATGAACTGCGTGAGCACGTCGTTTTTGTTCGACGCGCACACGAGCCGCCCCACGGGAAGGCCCATGCGCTTGGCGATGTAGCCCGCGAGTATATCCCCGAAGTTGCCCGTAGGTACGACGAAATCCACCTCGTCCCCAAAGGAGATTTCCCCGTTTCGCATCAGCTCGCCGTACGCCTTATAGTAATACATCACCTGCGGCGCGAGCCTGCCGACGTTGATGGAGTTCGCGCTTGAAAGCTTTATGTTTTTAAATTGCGCGCCGCCCTCCCCCGCCCTTTGGAACACGCGCTTGACGGCGGACTGCGCATCGTCGAAATTGCCGCGCACGGCGCACACGGCGACGTTTCTTCCCTCCTGTGTCACCATCTGGGCGCGCTGTATGGCGCTCACGCCGCCATAGGGATAGAACACGGCGATTTTCGTGCCCGGTATGTCCGCAAAGCCGGAAAGCGCGGCCTTGCCTGTGTCCCCGCTGGTGGCGGCGAGTATCATGGTGTCCTCCGCCTCACCGTTCATGGCCTTGGCTTCGCAAAGAAGCTGCGGCAGCGCGCAGAGCGCAACGTCCTTGAAAGCCGAGGTCGGCCCACGGAAAAGTTCCAGCACCCAGACGCCGCCCACCTTGACGAGCGGCGTGATGTCCTGCGTTTCAAAACGCCCCTCATAGGCCCTGTCCACGATGCCGCGCATGGCCTCGCGCGTAAAATCGGGCAGCAGCGCGAGGAGCACCTCCACGCTTATCTCACGCGCGCCAAGCCCGCAGACGCGCTTTGCGTCCAAGGCCGGCAGGCTTTTCATCACGTACAGGCCGCCGTCCTCCGCCATGCCGGAAAGAATAGCGCGGGAAGCCGTGATGCGTAGCGCGTCGTTTCTCGTATTTGTGTAAAGTTCCATAAAATCACCCCGGGCAGCTATTGCATTTTCATCTTCGATATGATACATTGTCTTTCGTCAAAATACAACTGTTTTTATACAAAAGACATCCGGAGGTTTTCCATGAACATCGCAATACTCGGCTTCGGTACGGTCGGCGCGGGCGTTTACGACGCGATAGAGCGCGCAGGCGGTTCCCTGCGCGTGACAAAAATCCTCGACCTTCGCTCCGTCGCCGGTTTCGAGAAACTTTTGACTTCCGACATGCATGCTATCACAAACGACGCGTCCATTGAGCTGGTCGTCGAAACGATGGGCGGCGTAAATCCCGCATATGAATACATCATGCGGGCGCTGTGCGCAAAAAAGCACGTTGTGAGCGCGAACAAGCAGCTCATCTGCGAAAAATACGCGGAACTCATGAAAGCAGCCGCCGACAACGGCGTTGAGATGCGCTTCACCGCCTCCGCGGGCGGCGGCATCCCGTGGCTTTTCAACCTGCAGCGCGCGAAGCGCTGCGATGAAATAGAAGAGGTGCGCGGCATCGTCAACGGCACGACCAATTTCATACTCGACGCCATGAACCGGCGCGGCGCGGATTATATGGAAACGCTCAAAGAGGCGCAGAAGCTCGGCTACGCCGAGGCCGATCCCACGGCCGACGTCAACGGCTACGACGCCCAGAGGAAGTGCGCCATCAGCGCGAATATCGCTTTCGATACGATCGTGGACGGGAAGCTGGTGCTCACCGAGGGCATCCAGCATATCAGCGCCGACGCGGCGCGCGCCATCAAGGAGCATCCCCAAACGAAGGGCCGCGTGGTCAAGCTGCTCATGCGCGCGGGCAAACTGCCGGAGGGCATTTACGCGTACGTCGCCCCCGCGCTCGTCAAAGCGGACTCGCTCGAAGCAAACGTGCCCACCAACTTCAACCTCATCACCTTCCATGCCAGATACGCGGGCGTGCAGAGCTATTTCGGCCAGGGCGCGGGCAAGGACCCCACGGGCACTTCCGTGGCGCAGGATATACTCGATATCGCGGCGGGCTATGGCGCGGTTTCTGTCGGTGCGGCGAGTGCTAAGGTGCGAAACGACCTCATCGAGCGGGACTTCTTCCTCTATGACGGGGAAGGCGCCCGGATTGAGCATACGAGCGTGAAGGAGATTTTCAGCCTCGCGGACGCGCTGCGGGCGAAGGGCAAGCCCGTCTTCTTCGCGCAAATCACAGATTAAGCTTTTTCCTCATCCTCCAAATCAAAACCACCAGTTTAACTGGTGGTTTTGATTATTAAACGCGAGGGAGTCCAAAGTGTTCCGCAACCATACCAGCGATTTGTTCAACTGTCGAATTATCATCCCGGATAATTTGCTTTACCCCATATTGTGTAGTCTCTCGGGGATTTTCGGGTATGCCTTTTCCCCATACTGTATTTACCTTGCGAATAAGCTTTTCCTTTTCATCTTCAGAAATATCACGGCGGCGAATTTCATTTTCATATTGATCAATAAAATCATCCAAAGGTCTATTGTTGGAAATCATCACTGCATGAGTTACAATTTGGATGATACTGTCAATGTCAATATCGTTTTCGCAAATTACTCTTTCATGTTTTGCAGTAAGCCGAATCAAATCCATAATAACCATTGGCGTAAATCATGTACGATTTCACG
>JAEWMV010000135.1 GCA_023393045.1 Bacillota bacterium
CAGTAGTACTCCGCCGCCAGGCCAAAGTGCCCGAGGCATTCCGGCGCGTAGCGCGCCTTTTTCATGGAGCGCAGCATCACGCGGCCCACGAGCGCTTCCTCTTTGGTGCCCTTGGCGCGAAGGAGAATCTTTTGGAGCTGCACGGGTTTCGCGCCGGAAAGGCTTTTCGCCCCCAGCCCCAAGGTGTTGAGAAAAACATTGAGCTCGTCGAGCCTGTCCTGATCCGGCGTTTCATGCACGCGATACATCATCGGGATGCCCGCCGCCGCCGCGTGCGCGGCCACGGTCTCGTTTGCCTCAAGCATGAACTCCTCGATCATCCTGTTGGATACGCCGCGCACCGCGACCTTCACGTCCACCGTACGGCCGTCGTCGTCAAGGGTGATGTCCGCCTCGTCCAGCTCAAAGTCCAAACTGCCGCGCCCCACGCGCTTGTCGTGGAGGATTTCGGCAAGCTCCTTCATCTCATGGACCATGGGAAGAATGTCCGCGTACTTTTCGCAGAGCGCCTCATCCCCGTCGAGCATGGCGTTGACGTCGTCATAGGTCATCCTGTGCGCGGTGCGGATGACGGTTTCCGTTATGCGGTGCGACACCGGCTCCCCTTTTTCATCGAGCCGCATGATGCACGAGAAGGTCAGTTTATCCTCCCCCTCGTTGAGCGAGCACGCGCCGTTTGAGATTTCCTTGGGGAACATGGGCAGCACCCTGTCCGGGAAATATACGCTCGTACCCCGGCGGTACGCCTCCTCATCAAGCAGTGTCCCTTCCCGCACATACGCGCTCACGTCCGCGATGTGCACGCCCAGCAGCCACCCGTCTGAAAGGCGCGTGAGGGACACAGCGTCGTCCAAGTCCTTCGCGTCCGCCCCGTCTATGGTGATGATGAGCTTATCCCGCAAATCCTCGCGCAGCGCCATTGTTTCCGCATCCACGGGGCGGTTGAGCGCCTTGGCCTGCCTGACGGCCGCCTTGGGGAAAATCTCCGGCAGCTCAAGCCTGCGTATGATAGAGAGCATATCCGCCCTTGCGTCGTCCCTGGCGCCGAGTATCTCGGTGATCTCCCCCTGCATGGGCCGCCTGCCGTCGGGATAGCGGGTAATTTTCGCCACCACCTTGTCCCCGTCCTTCGCGCCCAGGGTATATCCCGCCGCGATGAGCATGTCAAAACACACGCGCGCTTCGTCCGGCACGACGTAGCCGCCCTCCGTGCCGTCCTTCTCGAAGGAGCCGACGACGACGCTATGCGCGCGCACCGCGATGAGCGCGACTTCCGCCTCCGTGGCCCCGTTGTGGCTTGACGTTTCCGCCGCGCGCGCCCAGACCATGTCGTTATGCATGGCGCCGTGCATGGCGTCGGCGGGGATGAACATGTCCGGGCTTCCATCCTCGGGGATGAAGAAGCCGTAACCGCGCGCGCTGCCCTGTATGCGCCCGTAGGTGAGCCCTGTCTGCTCCGGGAGCGCGAGCTTTTTCTTCCTTGTTAAGATGAGCCTGCCTTCGAAAAGGAGCTTTTCAATTACTCCTGCGGCTTCCGTTTTTTCCGCAAAGCATTCCATGAGCGCCTCCGGCGCCATAGGCCTGCCCTCCCGAAGCAGCGCTTCGATGATCCTCGTTTCCATCTCGTTACTTTCTTTCCTTTTTTCTTCCATCGCTTACTCTTTTGCCTATTCTTTTCTTTTTCCCTTACTGCTTATTATCGCAGCTTTTCACAAAATAAAAAGGGCACGCCTGAGCGCGCCCCGCAAGTTTCATTGCCAATCAATAAAGTATCATCATCGCGATGCCGAGCACGGCAATCACGATCGCCAGTATCACGGTCAACTTCTGAAGCTTGGCTTCCCTGCTTGCTGCCCTGCCGCGCACCGAGAAAGGGGTCGAATCCCCTCCGAAGGCTCCGCCGAGGCCCGCGCTCTTCGTTTGCTGCATCAAAACCACGGTCACGAGCACCGCCGATGCAAGGATGAGGACTATATTAACGATTATCCCGACAGTTTCCATTATATATACCTCCTAAACGACTGCAAGCGGTATTATATCATGCTGCCAATTATTAAGCAAGCAGAAATATCGCCCGTTTTTCGGTCTTTCAGCGCGATTCAATCAAGGTTTTTCCCGTCATTTCCTCCGGCTGCGGGAGCTCCATGAGCTGGAGCATCGTCGGCGCGACATCGGAAAGCCTGCCGCCGGAACGCAGCTTCGCGTCCTTCCTTTCGGGGTCGACAAGCACGATGGGCACGGGGTTCGTCGTGTGCTCGGTGAAGGGGCCGCCCTGATCGTCGTACATGCGCTCGCAGTTGCCGTGGTCCGCCGTGACGAGCGCGCGCCCGCCGCTTTTTAATATCGCGCCGATCACGCGGCCGAGGCATTCGTCCACCGCGTGCACGGCCCTCGTTGCCGCCTCCATCACGCCCGTATGCCCCACCATGTCGGGATTGGCGAAGTTCAATATCATCACGTCGTACTTGCCGCTCTCGATGCGCGCTACAGCTTCCTCAGCCACCTCGTAGGCGCTCATCTCGGGCTTGAGGTCGTAGGTCGCCACCTTGGGCGAGGGGATCAGCGCCCGGTCCTCCCCGGGGTTGGGCGCTTCCACGCCGCCGTTGAAGAAGAAGGTCACATGCGCGTACTTTTCCGTTTCCGCGATGCGAAGCTGGGCTTTATCGTTTTTGGCCAGATACTCGCCCAGCGTATTCGTAAGCGCAACCGGCTTGTAGGCGACCAGAAGTTTCCCCTCAAAATTCTTGTCGTACTGCGTAAGGGACACGTAGCAAAGCGGCAAAAAGCCTTTTTTGCGGGCAAAGCCGTCGAAATCCTCATAGATGAAGGCGCGCGTAATCTCCCGCGTCCTGTCGGAGCGGAAGTTGAAGAAAATCACGCTGTCGTGCGCCGCGATGGTCGCCACGGGCTTGCCGTTTTTCTCGACGACCACCACGGGCAAAACGAACTCGTCCGTCACGTTCGCGTCGTAGGATGCCCGCATGGCATCCTCGGGATCTTCTGCCTTCACGCCCTCGCCGTAGACGAGCGCAGCGTAGGCCTTTTCCACCCGCTCGAAGCGGTTGTCCCTGTCCATGGCGTAATAGCGCCCCATGACGGTGGCAATCTTGCCGCAGCCTAATTCGTCAAGCTTTTCTTTGAGCGCGCGGATATAGCCTTTGCCGCTCCTTGGCGGCACGTCGCGCCCGTCCATGAAGCAGTGGACATAGACTTTCTTTAGCCCGTTGTCCCGCGCGAGGCGTACGAGCGCATAGAGATGCTCGTTGTGGCTGTGGACGCCGCCGTCGCTCAATAGCCCCATCAGGTGCAGCGCGCTGCCGTACGCTTTGCAGTTTTCAATGGCGGCGAGGAACTCCGGCATTTTATAGAAATCACCGTCCGCGATGGCCTTAGTGATGCGCGTTAAGTCCTGATAAACGATGCGCCCCGCGCCGAGGTTGAGGTGCCCCACCTCGGAATTGCCCATCTGCCCTTCGGGCAGGCCCACCGCCATGCCGGAGGCCGCTATTTGCGTATGCGGATACTCGTTCCATAGGCGGGTGAAATTCTTCGCCCCGTCCGCCTTGATGGCGTTGCCTTCTTTTTCCCCCCGGCAGCCGAAGCCGTCGAGTATAATCAATGCTGTGAGCTTTTTCATTTGCTTCCTTCCGCGCCGTAGTTGACGACCTGCGAGAAATCCATAGCCTTGAGGCTCGCCCCGCCGATGAGGCCGCCGTCTATATTGGGCATGGCCATGAGCTCCGCCGCGTTTTTGGGATTCATGCTGCCGCCGTACTGTATCCTGATTTTCGATGCCGCGGCTTCGCCGTAGAGGTTTTTCACCATGCCGCGGATGACGGCGATGGTCTCGTCCGCCTGCCGGCTCGTCGCGGTGCGGCCCGTGCCGATGGCCCAGATGGGCTCGTAGGCGATGACCGCTGTCGCGGCCTCTTCCGCACTCATATCGCGAAGCGCCGCCGCCGTCTGGCCGCCCACGACGGCGTTGGTCTCCCCGCCCTCGCGCTGCTCCAAACTCTCGCCCACGCAGATGATGGGCGTGATGCCCGCCGCGAGCGCGGCGCGGGCGCGGCGGTTGACGCCCTCGTCCGTTTCACCAAAGAACTGCCGCCTCTCGCTGTGGCCGACGATGGCGTACTCCACGCCAAGCTCCTTTAGCATAAGCGCGCTGATTTCGCCCGTGAACGCGCCTTTTTCCGCCCAATGGATGTTCTGCGCGCCAAGGCCGATTTTACTTCCCTTAAGGGCTTCCTGCGCTGCCGGTAAATCCACAAACGGCGGGCAGACGACCACGTCGCATTTTGCGTTTTCGACCAAAGGCCTTAATTCGCCGATGAGTTTTTTGCACTCCTCGGGCGTCATGTTCATTTTCCAGTTGCCTGCGATGATGGGTTTGCGCATAAATCCAGTCTCCTTACTTGTCGTTGAGCGCCGCCACGCCCGGGAGCGTCTTTCCCTCGAGGAACTCGAGGCTCGCGCCGCCGCCCGTGGAGATGTGCGTGATTTGTTTGGAATAGCCGAGTTTCTTCACCGCGGAGGCGGAATCGCCGCCGCCCACGATCGTGGTGCCCTCGCACTGGGCGCAGGCCTTCGCCACGGCCGCGGTGCCCCTGGCAAACTCCGGGAATTCAAACACGCCCATGGGGCCGTTCCATATGACGGTTTTTGCTTTTATAATTTCATCCGCGTATTCCGCGCGTGCCTTTTCGCCGATGTCAAGCCCCATCCAGCCTTCGGGTATCGCGTCGGAGGGGACGGTTTTATACGCGGCGTCGGGAGCGAATTTGTCCGCGACGACGGTGTCGACGGGCAGCAGCAGCTTTACGCCCTTTTGTTTCGCCTGTTCCATCAGGTCGGCGGCAAGATCGACGTTTCCCTTATCGAGCAGCGACGCGCCGATTGCATATCCCATCGCCTTGAAGAAGGTAAAAGCCATACCGCCGCCGATGAACAGCGTGTCGCACTTATTGAGCAGGTTGGTGATCACGCCGATTTTATCGGAAACCTTTGCGCCGCCCAATATGGCGACGAAGGGCCGCACGGGGTTCTCGAGCGCCTCGCCCATGACGGCGAGCTCCTTGCCGATGAGGAAGCCCGCCACCGCGGGGAGGTACGCGGCCACGCCCGCCGTGGAGGCGTGCGCGCGGTGCACCGTGCCGAACGCGTCCGAAACATAGAGCTCGGCGAGGGACGCGAGCTGCTTTGCAAATGCGGGATCGTTCTTCTCCTCCTCCTTGTGGAAGCGGAGGTTTTCAAGCAGGAGAATTTCGCCGTCTTTGAGCGCGTATGCAAGCTTTTCGGCTTCTTCACCCACGCAGTCCGGCGCAAAGCTGATTTTCACGCCGGGCAAAAGCTCCGCGAGCTTTTTTGCGACGGGTGCGAGGGAAAATTCCTTTTCATACCCGCCCTTGGGTCGGCCGAGGTGCGAGCAGAGTATGAGCTTTGCCTTATGCTCAAGCAGGTATTTCACCGTGGGGAAGGAGGCCGTGATGCGCTTGTCGTCCGCGACCTCGAAGTTCTCCGTGAGGGGCACGTTGTAATCCACGCGCAGCAGCACGCGCCTGCCCTCAACATTGATGTCCTCTATCGTCTTTTTCGCCATATCCGAATCCCTCCGCATTGTATGAATTCACGTACAAAATGTTCCGTTTTTCCTTGTATTTCAACCGTTATCATTTTAACACATCCGCCGTATATTGCAAATTCGTTAATTTATCAGCGGCGCGCTTTGCTATTATGGACGGTTTTATGCCGCGCGTGTTATAATCCTTCCATGAAGAAATTCTGCGCCGTAATTTTGATGCTATTCGCGCTGCTTCCCCTGCTCTTCGCGTGCAAGGATGAGCAGGTGCAGATTACGGACGCGTTGGACGTGACCGAAACCGCCCCCCTGGAGGGCGATGCGACCCCGGAGGTCACCGCTTACGGGCACAACGCGGAAGTAAAAATCATGGCGAGCGCGGCCTACGTGTTCGAGGGTGCGCAGGGCGTGACGATCTACGGCGCGCTGGAATACAAAAACACGGGCAACTGCCCCATTTATATTTCAAAGGCGAGCTTTGCCTTCACCGTGGACGGTACAAAGATCAATCACGATTACGCGCCGCCGCTCGGCGAATACACCATCGTGCTGCCGGGGGAAACCTCTTTTGAGGCCGTTTGGGTCACGGGGCAGAGCGTGGCGGCGGATGCCGCGGCGCAGCTGAGCGCGTCGCTCACGGCCGTCGAGGCCGCCGCGCCCGCGGTATCGCTTCTAACGGACAACCTCTACGCCGCGGACAATTACCCCGGTTTTTCCACGCTCTCCGGCAGGCTTGCCTGCGCGTCGGAGGCGGGCTGCTCGATGAACATCATCTACGTCGGCTTCTACGACGAGGCGGATAAATTCCTCGGCGCGTTCTACTTTTCTAAAAATGCCGTGCTCGAGGTGGGAGACGCGAAGAACTTCGTCATTAATATGCAGGACTTCCCCCTCAACGACCTCGGCGCGCGGGCGAAAAGCTTTAAATCCGCCGCGTTCGGCTTCGACCTGTAACGGGCGCGATGGCTGAGATCATCCACCTCACAAACCAACAGGCAAGGCGCTACCTGCTCAAAAAGCAGGGGCTTTTCGGCGCGCACAAATACGTCGGCAAAGCGGGCGCGCTCGATTATATCCGCGAGGTCGGCTCCGTGCAGTTCGACCCCGTGGACGTATGCGGCAAGAACGCGGAAATCGTGCTCGCCTCCCGCGTGGCGGGCTTTACCAAGCGCATGTACCATGCGCTTTTGTATGAGGACCGCGCCCTTGTGGACTGGTTTGACAAAAACCTTTGCATCCTGCCCGTGGAGGATTGGCCCTACTTCGAGCGCATACGCCGCGCTTACAGGGGATACACGCGCGGCGCAAACGAAGTCGCCGCCGTGCGCGAGGATGTGAGAGCCGCTATACGCGCGCGCGGCGCGCTATCCTCCCAAGACCTCGATTATGGGGATAAAATCAACTGGTATTGGAGCAGCACGCGCCTTTCCCGCGCGGCGCTCGAGCGGATGTACTTCTGCGGGGAGCTTGCCATCCACCACAAGAAAGGCTCCATCAAATATTACGACCTCATTGAAAACTGCCTGCCCGAGGCAATCGTAAACGCGCCGGAACCTTTTGTCGAGGACGCCGCGCACTTTGCGTGGCGGGTGGAGAGGCGCATCGGCGCGGTGGGCTTTTTGTGGAACCGCGCGTCCGACGCGTGGCTTGGCATCGACAATATGAAGGCCGCCGAGCGCAGCCGGGCATTTTCCCGGCTCATCGACGAAGGCAGGATCGTTGAAAGCACCGTGGAGGGCATACGCGAGCCGCTCTATTGCCGCGCGCGGGACGCGGAGCTTGCGCGAGGCGTAGCCGATGATACGGAAACCTCCGACCGGTGCGAATTCCTCGCCCCGCTCGACAGCTTGCTTTGGGACAGAAAGCTCATAAAAGCGCTTTTTGGTTTCGATTACAAGTGGGAAATCTACACGCCGCCCGAACAGCGCAAATACGCGCATTACGTTTTGCCCGTGCTCGCGGGCGAACGTTTTATCGGCAGGATCGAGCTTGTGCGCGACAAGGCAAAAAACGGCCTCGTCATCAAAAACCTCTGGTATGAGGACGGCGTAAGGCCCACCAAGGCGCTCTATAAACGGATTGAAGCGTGTGCGAAGCGGCTGGGTCAAGCGGTCGCAAAAAAGCAGGAGGATTGATCCGTATTGATTGCGCTTCGTTGAGGACGGGTCGAGACCCGTCCTTTATTTTGACAT
>JAEWMV010000137.1 GCA_023393045.1 Bacillota bacterium
ACGCCGGCCTTCTTCAGGGACTCGGCAGTCACAGCGGAACCGTCCTCGAGCTTGTTGAGATCGGCGATGTTCACGATGGTGTAAACCTTTGCAAAAATGTTGGTGAAGCCGCGCTTGGGCAGACGGCGCGCAAGCGGCATCTGGCCGCCCTCGAAGCCGTTCTTCTTGCTGCCGCTGCGGGCTTTCTGACCCTTGTGGCCCTTTCCGGAGGTTTTGCCCAGGCCGGAGCCGGTGCCGCGGCCGACGCGCTTAACGCTGCGCGTCGATCCCTCTGCGGGCTTTAAGTCGTGTAGTTTCATGCTTGGCACCTCCGCTTATATCTCTTCGACCTTCACAAGGTGCTTGACCTTGAAGATCATGCCCCGCACGGCGGGATTGTCATCCTGGACGACGGAGCTGTTGGTCTTTTTGAGGCCCAGCGCCTTGACGTTGGCCTTCTGATCCTCCAGCGCGCCGATGGTGCTCTTCACGAGCGTTATCTTAAGCTTTGCCATAACTTCTCCTCCTGTCAGCCGAGAATCTCTTCGACGGTCTTGCCGCGAAGCTTCGCGATCTGTTCGGCGGTACGAAGCTGGGAGAGGCCGTCCAGCGTGGCCTTCACGCAGTTGGCGGGGTTGTTGGAGCCGAGGCTCTTCGTGCGGATGTCCTTGATGCCGGCCATCTCGAGCACGGCGCGCGCGGGGCCACCCGCGATAACGCCCGCGCCCTCCTCGGCGGGGAGCATCCTCACATGGCCTTTGCCGAACTTGCCCTCGACCGCGTGCGGTATCGTCGTGCCCACGATGGGCACCTCGATCATGTGGCGCTTGGCGTCCTCGATGCCCTTGCGCACCGCTTCGGGTATTTCCGCCGCCTTGCCAAGGCCCACGCCCACGCGGCCTTCCCCGTCGCCCACAACCATCAGCGCCGTGAAGCGGAAGTTGCGGCCGCCCTTGACGACCTTGGCGACGCGGTTGATGTAGACGAGCCTTTCCTTGAGCTCTATTGCGGATGTATCGATTCGCTTGTGCATATTATCCTCCTCAGAATTCCAGCCCGGCTTTGCGGGCGCCCTCGGCGAGCTGCTGCACACGGCCGGTGTAGAGGTAACCGCCGCGGTCGAAAACGACCTGCTTCACGCCTTTTTCCAACGCCCTGCGGGCCACGAGTTCGCCGACGAGCAGCGCGGCTTCGCTCTTGCTCTTTTCGCCGAGCGCGCCCTTTACTTCCGCGTCCAGCGTGCTCGCCGCTGCGAGGGTATGCATCGCTTCATCGTCGATCACCTGCGCGTAGATGTGGTTGAGGCTGCGGTAAACATTGAGCCTCGGCTTCTGGGCGGTACCCTGGATGTACTTGCGGGTGCGGAGGTGACGCCCCTTGCGCACGGTGTTTTTATCTATCCTTGAAATCATACCATCACTCCTTCTTCACGCGTTACTTGGTCTTGCCGACCTTGCGGCGCACCTTTTCGCCCGCGTACTTGATGCCCTTGCCCGCGCCCTGCTTGCTGATGTAGGGGGAGGGCTTGCGCACCGCGCGGATGTTCGCCGCCACCTGGCCGACCTGCTGCTTGTCGATTCCCTTGACGGTGATCCTGTTGGGAGCGGGCACCTCGAAGGTCACGCCTTCGGGCTGCTCGATCTCCACCGGGTGGGAATAGCCCATGTTGAGCACAAGCTTCTTGCCCTGGAGCGTGGCCTTGTAGCCCACGCCCTCGATTTCCAGATCCTTCTGGAATCCGCTCGTAACGCCGTGCACCATGTTGTTGAAAAGGGAACGGGTCAGCCCGTGCAGCGCACGGATCTCCTTCGCGTCGCTCGAGCGCTTTACGTGGAACACGCCCTCTTCCTCAACGATTTCCATTTCCTTAGAAAACTTATCCGTGAGAGTGCCCTTGGGGCCTTTGATGGTAACGGTGTTATCGTCATCGACCGTGATTGTCACTCCGGCGGGAACAGTGATCGGAAGTTTTCCGATTCGTGACATTGCCTACACCTCTTCTTTCTGTACTTGATTATGCCTGGTTTTACCAGATATAAGCGAGGACTTCGCCGCCTACGCCCTGCTTGCGGGCATCCCTGTCGGTCATGATGCCGCGGGAGGTCGAGATGACGGCGATCCCCAGGCCGTTGAGCACGCGGGGCAGCTGGTCCTTGCGCGCGTAAACGCGAAGGCCGGGCTTGCTGATGCGCTTGAGGCCGGTGATGACCTTCTGCTTATTGGGGCCGTACTTGAGGGTGATGTGGATGTAGTTGGCCACGCCGTCCTCTTTGAAGTCGAAGCCCTTGATATAGCCCTCGTCCAGAAGTATCTGGGCGACGGCCTTCTTCACCGTGGAGGTGGGGACGAGCACGTCCTCATGCTTGGCGGTGAGAGCGTTGCGGATACGGGTGAGCATATCGGCGATGGGATCGGTGATCAACATAGCTTTCTTCCTCCTTTCGATACGCTTACCAGCTTGCCTTGCGCACGCCGGGTATCTCGCCCTTGTAGGCAAGCTCGCGGAAGCAGATGCGGCAGATGCCGTACTTGCGCAGAACCGAGTGCGGACGGCCGCAGATGCGGCAGCGCGTGTACGCGCGGGTCGAATACTTGGCCGGGCGCTGCTGTTTTATTTTCATACTGGTCTTAGCCACTGTTTCGTCCTCCTATCAGTCCTGCACGAAGGGCATGCCCAGCAAAGTGAGCAGCTCTTTGGCTTCCTCGTCCGTTTTCGCCGTGGTGACGAACACGATGTTCATGCCGCGGATTTTATCCACGTCGTCGTAGTTGATCTCAGGGAAGATCAGCTGTTCCTTGACGCCCATGGCGAAATTGCCGCGCCCGTCGAAGCTGGTGTCCGCGATGCCGCGGAAGTCGCGCACGCGGGGAAGCACGATGTTCATGAGCTTGTCGGCGAAGTAATACATCCTCTCGCCGCGAAGCGTCACTTTGGCGCCGATGTTCATGCCCTCGCGGACCTTGAAGTTCGCCACGCTCTTCTTCGCCTTGGTCACGACGGGCTTCTGGCCCGCGATGATCATGAGCTGCTCGAGCGCGGTCTCCATGCCCTTGGGATTGTCCTTGTCGGAGCCGAGACCCATGTTGAGCACGACCTTATCGAGCCTGGGGATCTGCATCACGTTCTCATAGCCGAACTTCTGCTTGAGCGCGGGCGCGATCTCCTCGTTATACC
>JAEWMV010000171.1 GCA_023393045.1 Bacillota bacterium
ATTTTGATAAGCCCGCCCGAGGCGCGCTGCAGCCGCGCGTAGAGGTCATAATCCGGATCGACAAGGTGCGCTTCGTTCTGCGCGCCACGCTTTG
This sequence comes from Bacillota bacterium, assembly GCA_023393045.1. GTDB lineage: Bacteria > Bacillota > Clostridia > Christensenellales > CAG-138 > Phil1. The sequence goes on from JAEWMV010000171.1 coordinate 95, forward strand.
CGTAAGAGAGAAAAGGCCCCTCAAGCGTGATGCCCGCAAGCTTCGCGCAGCCCTCCGGCGCAGTTTCGTAAAATCTGCGCGCCGTTTCGCACATTTTCGTCAGCTTTTCCTCGCCAAGCGCGAGCGTCGCGGCCGAAAAGCGCGTGACGCCGTGTTGGAAAAGGAAGCGTGCCATCGCGACCCAGCCATCGTAGGGCGCGAAGGTGAAGTCCAGACCGGAGTTGCCGTGCGTATGGATGTCGCAAAGGCCGGGGAGAAGATACGGCGCGTTTGCGACGTCGCCGCCCGGAATTTCGCGCGCGCGGACAACGACGCCATTTGCGATTTCAACCTCGCCAAAGCGTAAATCAAATGTATGGTTAAAGTATTTCGCCGCGATTTTCATTCGTTTTTATTTTATCACGACGCAGTCCGTTTTTCAACGAAATGCAGGAAATCCTGCGCATGCGGTTACACCTATTTTGCGGCTATTGTCACACGACGCCGGGTATGATATGCTGATACTCGCGATTTCACGAAGAAAGCAGTTCAATATGGAACATTTAGGGCCCCGCGGGTACGCCGCATTCAGAAAGAAATTCATCGGCGACAGGGCGTTTTATGCCGCGCTTGTCACTCTTTTGCTGCCCCTTGTCATCCAGCAGGGCATCACAAATTTCGTCAACCTTCTCGACAACGTGATGGTGGGCTCGCTCTCGACCGAATCCATCTCGGGCGTGGCCATCGTCAACCAGCTCGTGTTCGTGTTCCAGCTTTCTATATTCGGCGCGCTCTCGGGCGCGTCCATATTCGGCGCGCAGTACGCGGGCGTGAACGACCATGCGGGCATACGCTACACTTTCCGTTTCAAGCTGATGATCGGCCTTGTCATCACCGCCGCGGCGACGGCGCTCTTTAGCGCATACGGCGACAGGCTCGCCGCCCTCTACATACACGACACCGCGCAAAGCACCGCCTCGCCGGAATTGACCATGAGCGAAGCCAAAGGATATCTTTCCATCGCCCTGTGGGGGCTTTTCCCCTTCATGATCAGCCAGTGTTTTGGCAGCACGCTTCGCGAGATGGGCGAAACCAAGGCGCCCATGCGCGCGAGCGTCGCCTCCATACTCGTGAACGCCACGCTCAATTATTTGCTCATCTACGGCAAATTCGGCTTCCCCAACATGGGCGTGCGCGGCGCGGCGCTGGCCACGGTGATCGCGCGCTTTGTGGAAACCGGCCTGCTCGTCGTTTATACTTATAAAAACAACGCAAAGCACCCCTTCATCACGGGCGCGCTCAAAAGCATGCGCATACCCAGCGCGTTAATCAAGAAGATATTCGTCACGGGCATGCCGCTGCTGGTCAACGAGTTCCTATGGAGTGCCGGCACGGCGCTCATCAACCAGAACTATTCGGTGCGCGGGCTTCAGGTGGTCGCCGCCACCAACATCACCTCCACCGTGTGGCAGCTTTTTGCCGTGATCATGTTCTCCATGGGCAGCGCCATCGCCATCATGGGCGGGCAAAAGCTCGGCGCGGGGGATATCGAGGGCGCGCGCGAGGACAACGCCAAGCTCATGTTCACCACCGTGGCGCTGCATCTGTTCATCGGCGTCATTATCATCGCCTGCTCCGGCTTTATCCCGCTTATCTACAACGTGGGGGACGACGTGCGCGCGATGACGACGAAGCTGCTCGTCGTCGCCGGCTGCTCGCTTTGGCTCCACTCGCTCACGCACGCCGCGTATTTCACCATACGCGCGGGCGGAAAGACCATACTCACCTTCCTTTTTGACAGCGTGTTCACGTGGGTTGTGTCCCTGCCGCTCGCGTTCGTGCTGTGCAACCTCACAAGCCTTGACGTCGTGTGGGTGTACGCCTGTTTGCAGGCGTGCGACGCGATCAAGATCTGCATCGCCATGCCGCTTCTTATCAAGGGCACCTGGGCGAGGAATTTGATCGCGTAAGTATCGATATGTCAAAGGCCGCCGAGATAAACAGGCGGCCTTTTTATGTATGCCGGAAGAAATGACGCGGCGCGCTATTGCGCGTTTGCCTCTTTTTCGCGCATAAGCTGCTTGAGCGCGTACGCCGCCGCGCCCTCCGCGGCGCGCGTGTAGAGCACGAAGCACTCCGCGCGCGGAAAACGCTCCGCGACGAGCGCCTTGACGCGCATGCGAAGCGACCTGTTGCCGATGAGCACCGAGCCCGTGAGCGCGAGGCGCATGCAGGAGGAGGGAAGCTTGGAGAGCACGGCGGAAGCCGTGTCCGCGAGATCGAGCGCGGCTTTTTCCATGATCTGGCGCGCCGCATCGTCCCCCGAGGATACGGCGAGGCCCAAGAGCTGCGCGAGCGCGGCGATATCCCCCTTGGGGCGCGCGGGATCGGTGTAGTAGGCTGTGATGCCGCCGATATCGCGCTCTCCGGAAAGGTCACGCACGATGTCCGTCAGCTTCGTTTCGGGACCGCGCCCGTCGGACGCGCGCGCCACGGCCGCGAGCATATCGCGCCCGATCGCGTAGCCGCTGCCCCCGTCGTCAAACACATGGCCGCGCCCGCCCGCGCGGATGACCCTGCCCTCGCAGCGCGCGCAGCACACCGAGCCCGTGCCGGAGATGAGCGCCGCGCCGTCCCCTTCGCCATAGGCGGTGTCGAGCGTGTTCTCATGATCCCCCACGACCGCCACGGGGCAGGGTATGCCCGCGTCGACGAGGGATTCTCGCACCTTTTCCGCCATTTCCGGCTCCCCCGCGCCCGCGCAGCCCGCGCGCACAGCGGCGCAGGCAAGCTCGTTTCGCCGCAGCACTGCGGCAAGCTCGCGCGCCGTGTCCTGCATGAGCGCCGCGCCTGCGAAGGGACTCAGCGGCCCCAGTCTTCCGCCGCCGATGCGCTCCCCCGTTTCCACGTCGATGAGCACATACTCCGTCTTGGTTCCGCCGCCGTCCACCCCCATCACAAAGCCAACCATGTTTTCGCCTCCCAAATTCTATCGAGCGAGACTTCATGCTCCCGCCCGTTGAGTTCCTTATCCGCTATCGCCCGCTCCAACTCCTCGGCGCACTGCGCCGCAAGCGCCTGCGTGTGCGACACGAGCAGCAGATCCGCACCCGCCGCGGCCGCGCGCACGGCGGCCTTTTTCGCGCCGTAGTGCTTGCCTACCGCGTCCATCTCTAGGCAATCCGTCATGACGACGCCCTGAAAACCCATCTCCTCCCGCAGCTCGCCCGTGAGAAGCCGCCGCGACATGGTGGAGGGATACTGCGCGTCGATATTGGGAAAAAGTATGTGCGCGCTCATCACAGCGCGTACTCCGGCCTTGAGCGCCGCGCGAAACGGCACGAGATGCCCCTCTCGAAGCTCTTCCAATGTAAAGTCGATCGCGGGCAGCTCCTTGTGCGTGTCGATATGCGTGCCGCCGTGCCCCGGGAAATGCTTGGCGCAGGCGAGCACGGCGCCGTCCATGAGGCCGCGCAGCATGGCGCAGCCGTATTTCGCAGCCTCCCCGGGCGTTCTTCCAAAGCTCCTGTCCCTCACGACGGGATTGCCGTTTTGGCAATCCACGTCCATCACGGGCGCGAGGTTAAAATTGACGCCGAGGCCGCGCAGGGTCTTTGCGATGAGAAGGCCGGCGTCATAAACGCGCTTTTCATCCCCGCTTGCGGCGAGCTCGCCCGCCGGGGGTGTATCGAGCATTGCCTTGGGAAGCCGCTGCACGCGGCCGCCTTCCTGATCGATGGCGATGAGCGCGCCCTTGCCGGAATTTTCGCGCGCGAGCGCGTGGAGCTCAGCGCAAAGCGCGCGAAGCTGCCCCTCATCTTCAATATCGTCCGAAAAGAGTATGAAGTTACATATTCCGTATTTTCTTGAGAATGTTTTGTAATCATCCGTCATGTACGGACCCGGCGCGCCCACCATGAGCCGCGCGCCCGTCGAGCAAGGCATATCCATATCCTTCATGGCTGCCCCTCCAAACGGCGTATGGCCTTGGCAGTATCATAAGCGCATTCTTCGAGCGCAGCGCGGGCCGCCTCCTCGCTTTTGCCCGATACCTGCGCGACGATGCGCACGCTACGCGCGCGCAATTTGTCGTTGACGGCCTTCATGTCGCTCATCACGCCGCCCTTGGCGTGGCCGAGCTTGACCATGACGGCGGTGGAAATCATGTTGAGCGCCATCTTCTGCGCGGTGCCGCACTTCATGCGCGTGGAGCCCGCGACCACCTCCGGCCCTGTGATGACGGCGATCTCCTGCTCCGCCGCGGCGGCGAGCTTTGTGCCCATGTTCGAGGTGAGCGCGGCCGTATACGCGCCGCGCCGCCGGGCTTCCGCGACGGCGGCGATGACGAAGCGCGCCCCGCCGCTGGCGCTGATGCCGATGACCGTGTCCTTTCCGTTGACGGCAAGCTTTTCCATGAGCGCGGCGCCCGCCTTCGCGTCGTCCTCCGCGCCCTCCACGGAGCGGGTGAGCGCCTCATATCCGCCCGCGATGTGGCCCTGCACCGTCTCGGGGGATACGCCGTAGGTGGGCGGGCACTCGGACGCGTCGAGCACGCCCAGCCTGCCGCTCGTCCCCGCGCCCACATAGATGAGCCTGCCCCCGCGCGAAACGCCCGCCGCCGCGGCGTCCGCGACCCTGGCGATGGAAACGAGCTCCCTTCGCACCGCGAGATGCACCTTTGCGTCCTCTTCGCTGATGACGCCCAAAAGCGTGAGCGTATCCAGCTTGTCAATCGAGGCGAACCTTTCGTCCTTTTTTTCGGTAAGCGGCAGTTCCGTCATGCGTCCTCCTTGTCGGGATTATAGTCGATACGCGCCTTTTTCGCCTGCGCGTGCTGGTATTTTCTCTCTATGCGATAGCTTCTGCCGTCCTTGATGAAATGCGCGCCGGTCTGCTTGAAATGAAAAGGCACGCCCGCCTCCACGCATTGCTCCCTGATGGCAAGCACCCATGAAAAATCGCAGGGGCGCGCCTCCCGCCCCGACTCGCCGCCGACGATGACACCCGCTATCCACCTGCCCAGATGCGCCGAAAGGTCGATTTCTTCCAGCAGCGGCTCGCATATCAGGTATTTCTTCGCGACGGGCGCGTCCCGGAAGATGGGAAGGCGGTAATCCTCCATCGCCCGGTTCTCGCAGGTGCAGCCTATTTCCACGTTGGGATAGCCCCGTCCCCAGTCCGGCGGGACGCACGCGGCGAGGCGGTCGATACGCTTCGTGATAAAGAAGAAGCGGATGTCGTCCCTCTCGCGCATCATATCCCATGCCTCATCCCGCCACGCGTCCGCGTCCTCGAGAAGAAAATCCGAGGTAAAGCATGTGTATACCGTCGTGCCGGAAGGGATTTTATAGGAACCATTGCGCGCGCGCCTGACGGGCAGGCCGAAAGACGCCGTTTTTGCAACCAGCGACGCGTCGCGCTCATGCGCCGCGTCCGCACGGTACACATAACAGTTTTTGCAGCCCGCGCTCAGCTTATGGCAGCCGTGCCAAGGATTCCAAGTTACATCCGGCATAATAAAAGAATATCACCGGCGCGACGGGAGCGCAATACGGCGGAAAATTTTGGTGTTGACAAATCGGGCCGCGTTTGTATAATTATATATTAATTGAATAAAGCGACAAACCATTGAGCAAGAAGAGTAGGCAGCGCAGCGCCTTACAGAGAGCCGCGGGGGTGGAAAGCGGCAGAAGCGGGCTTTGACGAATGGACTTGCGAGGGCGGCCGAACGGCGTCAAGCCAAGTAGCAGCCGACGGAGATTCCCGCCGTTAAAAGGGAAGGGCCTGTGATAGCAGGTTCTAAAGAGGCGCGAAAAGCGCAAGTCGGGTGGCACCGCGGAAGTTTATTTCAGGCTTTCGTCCCAACATAAGGGACGGGGCTTTTTATTTTGCCGTTTGTTTTAAAAGCTTTCTTCCCAATATAGGGACGAAAGCTTTTTATTTTAAAAAATGAGGAGGACACCACGATGACGCGCATTCCGCACAGGATTAACCTCTCCGAAGACCATCTCCCCAGGAAGTGGTTCAACCTGCGCTCCGCCATGAAGGAGCTGCCCGACCCCATGATCAACCCGGGCACCGGCAAGCCCGCGCTGGAGAGCGACCTGTACCCCGTGTTCTGCGAGGAACTGGCCCATCAGGAACTGGACGACAAAACGCCTTATGTGGACATCCCCGAGGAGGTGCTGGAGGTCTATCGCATCTACCGCCCCTCGCCGCTGGTGCGCGCGTACAACCTTGAAAAGGAATTGAAGACCCCGGCGAAAATCTACTTCAAGTTCGAGGGCAACAACACCTCGGGCAGCCACAAATTAAATTCCGCCATACCGCAGGCGTATTACGCCAAGAGGCAGGGGCTTTCCGGCCTCACCACCGAAACCGGCGCGGGTCAGTGG
>JAEWMV010000255.1 GCA_023393045.1 Bacillota bacterium
ATGCCCCCTCCCCTGAGGAGGATGTGACGGCGGCGCTTCGCGCCTCAATCGGCGCGCCGGAGCGCTGGACGTATACGGGGCAGAGCGCGGACGGCACGCTCAACATCGTCGCCGACGCGGCGCTCACCGTGCCAAACGCCCTCGCCCTCCCCGTCGCCAACGCGGAGCTTCGCGAATTCACGCAAGAGGACATCGATAAAGTGGTGTCCGCGCTCTTCGGGGATGGACTGACGTGGTATGACGGCAACACCTTTACAAAGGAATGGGTGGAGGAGAGGCTGATTGAAGAACAGGCGTCCCTCGCCGCGCTCGACCCGAACGACGGTGAATACGAATTCTGGAAGAGCAAGGGCGAAGAAGGGATAAAACACTACCAAGAAATGTACGAGAGCGCGCCCTACGAGGCCGACCTTCCCGTTATGGGCACGGCCATACGCACAATTACGCAAGGCAACAACAGTTACAGCGGCGTATCCATCCGCACCACGATGGACGGCGACACCTATCGCTTCGAATGCGGGGACTGGGCGCAGAACAAGCTCAACGCCATGGGCGCCGGCGTCGGCAAAGACTACGTTTCGTATTTCGACGGGGTGTATCGCGACACGCCCTGGGGTGTTTCCCTGACAGCGCAAGATGCCGCCGAGCAGGCCAAGATCATCGTTTCTCAACTCACGGACGAGTTAAAGCTCTGCCTCGTTGTTCCCGCAGCAACCTTCAGGGAGAGCACACAGCGCAATTGGGGCTGGGCGTGCGTATTCATGCGCGAGGTCAACGGCGTGGGAACCATGTACACCTGCGAGGACGTGGGGAGCGACATGGAAAGCGACGTACAATACCCGGTGCGTTATGAAAAGATCATCCTCGTGCTGGACGACAAAGGGCCCGTCAGTTTTCGGTGGATAAGCCCGATGATTGTTACCTCTATCGAAAACGAGAACGTCGCGGTGCTGCCCTTTGAGCAGATCGCCGCGAAGGCGCTCGAGCAGGTCGCCGTTTACCACAGGTACGACGCCCGCAACGACCCGGGCGCGACCGTCACCATCACGCGCGCGGAGCTTGGGCTCATGCGCGTCGCCAAGCGGAACAGCGACGGTTACTATTACCTGCCCGTGTGGAATTTCTACAGCGAGATCACGCATACCGAGGCGTATAACGCGCAGTACAACAAGGGCGGGGATACATTCTCCCCCGCCGACGTGGACGAATACGGCAACCCGGCCTGCCTGACCAGCGGCTTCCCGCAGAACTACGGCTCCGTCACCATCAACGCCATAGACGGCAGCGTGATCGACAAGGATTTGGGATATTGACGCCCTACGCACCTTGACAAGTGAATATCGCCTGAATAAAACCTGAATAAATGAATGTTCTGTAACGCTTTATCCGGCGGGGTTGACAGCGGAATATCTTTTACCTATTATCTTAGGCATAAGCTCAATCGACTAGTCCATTATGCTTGCCGAAGGAGGATATGGGAATATGAAGGAACCGCTGACCCCCGCCGAATGGATTGTGATGCGCGCGCTGTGGGAAAAATCGCCCATGACGCTCTCGGAAACAATCGCGCAGATCGGCGACGGCCCGGACTGGAGCTACAAAACCTTTTCCGCGTATATGGCGATACTCGAAAAGAAGGGCTTCATCGGAGCGGACAAGCGCGGGCGGGATAAATTCTATTACCCGCTCGTATCGCACGCGGAGTGCGTGGAGCGCGAGAGCAAAAGCGTGTTGGAGAAAATCAAGGCCGGCTCCGTGGGGCTGATGGTCACCTCCATGGTGCGCGCGGGCAATCTCGACGCCACGGAAAGGCGCGCGCTCCTCTCGGAATTGGAGTAGATGCTTGAACAGGAGGCGCAGGATGAAAGCGGTCGTTAACGCGCTCATCGAGATCAGCCTCTATTCCGCCGCGATCACTGGCGCGGTACTCGTCTTTCGCGCGCTGTCTAAAAAGCGCATTTCCCCGCATCTGCAATACCTCGTGTGGGGCTTGCTGATCCTGCGCCTCGCGCTGCCCGTCACTTTCGAGAGCGGCTTCCATGTGGAAAGCTTGTTTCCCGAAGCGCCCGCCGCCGCGCGGACAGACCTCCCCGTAAGCGAAACAACGCCGCGCCCGACTGCGAAGACGCCGCAATCCGCAGAGGATGAAAGCGCCGCCATGCCGTATTTGCCCGCGACGCAGCAAACCGATACGCAATCCGGGCCGAAACCCCAAATCGACTGGTACCGCGTTGCCTTCTTCGTATGGCTCGGAGGCGTCGGCGCATACGCGGCGTGGATGGCGTATGTCAAGCTTCTCTACTATCGCCGCATGAGGGCGCTGCGCGTTCCCGCGCCGGACGGGGCGCTGGCCCTCTACACGGAGTGCCGCGCGGCGCGCGGCGTAAAAAAGGAAATCCCGCTCTGGGTCGTGGACGCGGCCATGTCCCCCGGCGTTGCGCTCTTTAAAAAAACCGCGCTGCTCATCCCCGTGTCGCTTCTCACTTCAAGGGAAAAACTCCGCTTCGCGCTGCTGCACGAGCTCACGCATATCAGCCGGCGGGATCACCTCGTCGTTTCTATGATGAACGTCCTTCGCGCGGCATACTGGTTCAACCCCGCCGTGCACATCGCCTTTAGTGAATTGCTCTCGGATATGGAGACCGCCTGCGACGCGGACGTGCTCGCCCTCATCGGCCCGCATGAAAAGAAGGGCTATCTTTCAACGATCATCAGCCTTTTCTCCTTCGAGGCGCAGCCGCAGCTTTCCATGGCGCAGTTCCATACGCGGCGCATGGCGCGCCTGCGCCTCAAGGGGGCGTTCATGCGCAAATCCACCACGCGCGGCGCGCGCTTTGCGGCGGCAGCGCTTTCCGTCTCCCTGCTCGTGGGTTGCTTCACCACCGCCTGCCAGCCTACGCCGCCGGAGGAGATCGTGGTCAATAAGGGCGACAACGGGCTTGAGAATGCCATTTCCTCCACGCCCCCTCCCGAAGCGGACGGGACGCCTTACGACGCGCCGACGCATTACGAGGGAAGCGAAAGCTTCTTGGACGGGCTTGTGAGCCTGACCTATGACATGGACATCACCGTGCCCGCCGCAACAAAGTATCCCGTGTATGCCGCGGCCCCCGCCGGCTTCACGCAGGAGCAGGCAGAAAGTATCATCGCCGCGCTCGTGGGGGACGCGCCCATGACCTATGCGGACGAAACCCTGACCAAACAGGAGATTTTGGAAAGGTGGCTTCTGCCCGCCATGCAGGACCTTGAGACCGTAAAGAACGGCGGGACCGTCAGCGACGACGGCGGCGCAAAGAGCGTCGAAGAGCTGCAGCAGAGAGTCGATATGTTTCAGGAATGGTACGACAATGCGCCCGAAGAGAAGCAATCCTATCCTGTGACGGCGGCGGACTATGCGGATATGGATATCTTCCTCGCCCAAACCGACCTTGGCAAAGGACTGCCCGCGACGCTGCGCATCATGAAAGCCGGCGATTATAATCGCGAGGGCAAGCTGGATTTTATCAACGGCACGGAATATATCTATAACGGCTTTAGCAACCCTGCCGGCGACCTGTCTATCCAAACCACGCGGGACGAGGCAGTATCCATCGCGACCGAACTCGTAGAAAAGCTCGGCGCGAAGGATTTCATCCTCGCGGCCGTGGGCAAAACGACGCGGCTTGGAAGCGAATATGACATCGGCCTGCCCGAATACCAAGGCGCAATGGCTTACGCGGTCGTGTTCACGCGCGTGCTGGACGGCATTCCATTTGGCTACTGCAGAGCCGATAGCTACAGCAGCAAGGACGAGGACGACGGCGTTTCAGGCATGCTGCCCCATTACGAGCGCATCATGGTCATCGTGGATGATTCCGGCATCGCCAACGTAATCTGGAACGGCAACATGGAAATCGGCGCAATCCTAAACGAGAACGTGTCCCTGCTGCCCTTCGAGGAAATCGTCGCGCGCGCGACGGAGCAGCTGAAGGTGCAGAACGCTTACCTCACTGAAAGCGACAGGCCGGAGGGATTGGTCCGCGAGGAACGCCGCGATATCACCATCACCCGCGCCGAGCTCAAATATATGTACGTGCGCCAGAGGAACTCGCTCGACTTCATGACGATCCCGGTCTGGGATTTCTATGGGGTCAGCACGACATATTACAACCATGACGACGTGGATGCCTTCAACCGCGACCACCCGCAGGAGGACTGGAGCATGCCCTATGAGGATACCTCGGAGTATTATTACTACGAGTATGCGACCATCAACGCCATCGATGGCAGCGCCGTGAGCAGGATTCTCGGATACTGAACCTGATACCCGATATACGAAGCGCGGGCATGGGCGCGCCCCATGCCCCTGTTTATGAAAGGAAACGCACGCAATAATGGAAGAACGGCAACGCGCAAGGCCCTACTACCGCCTCAACTTTGGCAAGCTCCTGGGCAGGCTCGCTCTGCCCGCCGCCGCGCTGCTGCTCGCCGTGTTTGCGTTCTTCCTCCTGCGCCGCAACTATGGCGCGAGCTTCGCGCCCAACTCTCCGCCGCCCGCGGGGACGCCGGGCGCGGTCGATTTCCTCCTGCTCGTCAACTGGGAGAACCCCGTGCCCTTCGACAGGCCGGAGGATCTCGTTTCCCTGTCTGATGCGCTCGGCGGCAGCGCCACGCTCCAGACGCCGGACGGCTCGATCAACGAGACCGCGGGCAGGGCCGCGAAGGCCATGTTCGAGGCGGCAAAAGAGGATGGCGTGACAGGCTTTTACGTGACGACCGCATACCGTTCCGTCGCCTATCAGGAAACGCTTTTCAGCAAGCGTCTCGCGCAAGATCCGGATTACGGCAGCGACCCGTATGACGACCCCGTCAAGGTGCTGCCGGGCACGTGCAGCGAGCATACGACGGGGCTCGCCATCGACATCCTCGCCGTGGACTACCGCGAATCGGACGAGGGCTACGCCGACACGCCGCAGGGAAGCTGGCTTTGCGAACACGCGCACGAGCACGGCTTCATCCTGCGCTATCCCAAGGACAAGGAGCATATCACGGGCGTAATCTACGAGCCTTGGCATTACCGTTATGTCGGAGAGGCGGCGGCAAAGGCGATGCATGAATCGGGGGAATGTTTGGAGGAATACCTTGACGAGAGTCGATAATATATAAAATTTATTCACAAATTATTTTGTCATATTGCACCGTGCTCGCGTGTCAGTAGGGTAGAGAGTAAAATAAATGCTCTCAGGCACTTGCTTACGCCGGGAAGGAGAGGGTGCGTATGATTGCCCGCAAATAAATAGGCCCTTGCAAATCATGAGCGGCAGGCTCCACCGCCATAGAGCGGTGTTGGTTGTCAAGGGTTTAATGTAAGGAAGGTTTCTTTACCCACAATAAGACAAGAGCGAAAGGAGCTTGCTATGAAGCTGAAGAAAGCGCTATCCTTGGTTCTATGTGTTGTTCTGATTTGTGCCGTGGCCAGCAACGCTTTAGCCTATGCTATAGGCTATAGGGGGGCAAAGATATATGGCGGTACCTCTGGTACTCGAATCGTTAATAACGAGGCTCGAGCAACCAACGAACTGTACATGATCTATTACATCGAATCAGATTTTAGAGGTAACGCCAACTTCACATTCCGCGGATATGAAGTTGGCGGCTCTGCCGGCACGGGCCGGGCCAGTAACGCTATTTCGTTTTATCCTGATGATCTTAACGGTACTGCTCGTGGACAAGACTTCTTTAATGAGGCACCAACATATGTGGATGTTCGGGGAACTGTATCCAGTAGCAGTTCCAGCGACTATGGCCTTTTCAATGGCTATTTGCGCATCTAGCTATTAAGCTGCCATCAGGCTCCCCTACTGCTTTACGTAGGGGAGCTCAATAATCACCTGTACATTAACTAATGAGGTATATTTGAAATGGGTTCTTTAAAGCTTACAATAAAAGTGATTGGGCTATTTCTCTGTTTCTCACTGGAAATAATGATATTTGTCTCCTGTCAGACGACGCCGGAAAAAGATGCCGTCATAAATCAAGCACAGGATTATCTATTGGGAAAAGCAGAAACGCCATTTTCGCCTTATTCCGCCCCCGAGCGAGTCGATTATACCAAAACAAAAAATGGATTGATTCTGCGCTTTGAGGCAGATGTAACGATACCCGAAGTCAGCGGATATTCTGTGCAAGAAGTAAAAAGAACGATTTTCAAGGAATCCGAACATCTAAACATGATAAAATACTTCCTACCGGAAGCCGAATTGCTAGAACAGCCCGCCTCCACGCAGGCGGATATTTTAGCGCGCATCGCGCGTGTCTACGAAATCTGGCCGGAGGGCAGTCAAGAAGCAGAAGAGCGAGTAGCGCAACTTCAAGAAGAATTGAAAAGCGCACCCACAGAAGCCACCCGCGTGCCGCTTGATATCACTAAAACGCCCGAAGGGGAGCAATATTATGCATATGTGGAGAAAGAATCCGGAGGATATTCCGTAGTCCATGGTAAAATGAACGGCAGCGATTTCTTTTACTTGCGCGATTCTAACTTAAATATATATGCTCAAAGCATGTTAATATCTGATGAAGCAATATGGCTGCTATATCAAGCCGACTATGAAGGTACCGTTCCTGTAACTTGTGAGGCGAGTGAGCAAATAGCCCTTCAATCGGTTCACGAGTTGGGCTTTCGTGACATGAACGTAACAGGGCGTGAAAGATTCTGCGGGTATGATGAGCTGGGTAGATTGATCACGAAGGGTTGGTACTTTTTTATTACGCATGATAATAACGGCTTGCCGATTTATTATAGCTATGACGAATGGCGGATTGCAGGGGAAAGCGCGCTTCCCACTTTAAGCGCTCCTTGGGGGCAGGAGATTCTAACGGTGAGCGTAGATGAGCACGGGATTTGCAGCTTCAGTGCTCGCGATACATGCAGTATTACGAAAAAGCTATACAACAATGTTCCCTTGCTGCCCTTTGATGAGCTATTAGAGCGGATCGAACGTCAACTTGTGTATCAGCACGTTTATGCTGCCTCCGTAACGAAGAATCCTCGTTTGGTTATTCAGAAAATACGCTTATTAAGCGCACTTGTGAATGTAGCAGATGAGCAGGATTACGGTAGGTTGATCCCTGTTTGGGAAGTACAGTACAGCCTTGCGTATGAATATGGAGACAAAAACGAGACGATCACACAGATTTTAAGTACCATGTTTAATGCTATTGACGGCAGCTATATTGAGCCAAGAATTAGCGCAAATACGCTAAGTGAAATTGCCACTGAACGGGAAAAGGGTTCTTAATGAAGCATTCTGTCTTCATTATTGAAATTGCTGCGCCCCTTATCGGGCTTTTATGTCTGTTAACGGCCTGCCAGCCCACGCCGGAGAAAGAAGCCGTGGTCGGCCCGGATGACGCAAAGCTGCAGAAAATTCTTGAAGCTGCGCCCCTTGCTCCTTACCAGTACGATGCGCCTGCCGAGGTGCACGATGAGATTGTGCTGAATACCAGCACGTTTTACATCGATGCCGAAATCGAAGTAACGGACGCAACGCTGCACCCGGTTTACCGCGTCGAACGAAGGGGCTTTGTGCAGGAGGAAGCAGCGCGCATCTACGATTATTTCGTGCCCGACGCAACAGGCATCCGGGATGCAAGTCAGCCGAGCAGAGAGGAGCTGTTGGAAGACATCTTTATTCTGGAGCAGGGCATACCGACCAGGCAGGAAGACGGCAGCGTCACCTATGTTCCAAACGAACATGCGCAAGAGGCGATCGCGGAACTGAACAAACAGCTTGAAAGCGCACCTTCGGAGCATTTCAGTCAAGTGTCCGGCACAATTGAGTATACGCTGCCGTGCGCTGTCTCCCTGCTGCGGGCCGACGGCTCGAAAGCATATTGCGTCGCGCAGGAGGATATGATTTCCGTATACACGAACGACTATGGACTCATCCAGATGCAAAGCTGGATACTGAACCAGGGCGGTTGGGAAGGCGAAGGCCCCGTTACGCTGGCGCCAAGTATCACGCAGGAGCAGGCGCAAACGAAAGCGGATCAGATTCTCGCGGACCTTGGCTTTGAAAACATGAGCGTCGCATGGGCAGAAAAAGCGCGCATGCTTGACGGTTTCCTCGGATACAACACGCTCAGCACGGGTTGGTTCATTACCTACGTACGCAGCGAGGGCGGCAATATCCCCTTCGACAGCAACTCCGTATCATCCATCCTCATGAGATTTGAAGACGATTCCGCCCTGTATGCGCCGTCGTGGCCGCAGGAAACCGTATCGCTGCTCGTCGATGAAACCGGCGCGCGATATTTCAGGTGGTGCTGCTCATGCGGCGAGCCGGAATTGGTCAATGCGAATGTGGCTCTGCTTCCGTTCGACCAAGTTTACGAACGAATGGTCCAATTGGTCCGGCAGGGATTTGCGTGGACGGATGCCCCGGGTACGAAGAACGACGATTTTATTATATACCGCATCCTGCTCACGAATTGCCTGGTCCGCGAAAAGGACCGTGCCGATTCCGCAGTCTGGATGCCGACCTGGATTTTTGTATATCAATTTGCATCATCAAATGACACTATGCCCGGATATATCGCAATCAATGCCCTCGACGGGTCGCGGATACATCTGATCAATTAAGTGTATATTGCATTGCCCGCATTTTGTTCCGGAATTTACACTTTATTTTCCCAAACTTCCCCAACAATGCGCGATAATAGGCAAAAGGAGGCGCATATGGAAAAGCGTATGTTTGACCGTTTGAAGAAAGCTGCTGCATTTACCCTCGCGTTGTCCGCCCTCGCGCTCGCCGCCTGCCAGCCCACGCCGGAGGAGGAAGTCGTAGTCAACAAGGGGGACGGCTTGCTGGAAGACGCGATTGGCCAGACCGGCGGCGATACCCCCGCCCAGCCATACTACGCGCCGGAGCGCCTTGAAATGGCAGTCGACGGGTTGCCGGGGAATTACAGCATCGATTTCGACGCCGGGGTGGATATTCCAAACCAAACGGAATGGCCTGTATACTCCGTTGAGCTCACAAAATTCACGCAGACGCAGGCGGACGCGGCACGCCTTGCGCTGCTCGGCAGCGCCGTGCTCTACCGCCCCGGAGAATCCCGCAGCCGTGCCGAGATACAGCAAAGCATCGATTACTATGAAAACGAGTTGAGCCTTTGCAAAGGCGATGAGACACAGCTCCTCGAAGCCTATACGGAAATATTGCGGGAGCTCTACATCGAATACGAAAGCACGCCGGAGGACCTTGTGCTCCAGGAAGCGGATACAAATTTCAAGTTCATGGAGGAAAGGGTCGCGGCCGGGCGTTACGGGGGCAGGCAGGTCATGCTCAGCGAAGACAGCTACCGGATCGAATGGACGGACGAGGCGCGGCAGAGGGCGATCGCGGCGGGCTGCGAGAGCATTTATGGCGTATGCTGGACGGATTCCGGCAGGAAAATGGAGCTTGCCGTCGAGAACGGCGAGGGTTCATCCCATTTATATTATCAGATAGCCGAAGGCAATCTGCTTGCCGATCCCGGGGTTTCGTATCCATTGGACGAGGCGATACAAAGGGCCGACGCGCTTCTCAAAGAAGCCGGGCTCGACTTCACACTGGTCGAAGCAAGGACCGAAGCGGATATCTATGGCAATATGGGCGAAGAGGAAAGCCCGTACTACCATGCGCTTGTCTATAAGCGCAATATCGCCGGCGCAGCGATGGATGGCATCACCAGCATCATCGAACAAGGCGACGGCACGGACGAAGCGCGCAACGCAGGCGGGGAATTCCGAAACGACGTCCCCGAACAGGAAACGATACGGTTATACTTGGACGACTACGGCGTAAGGCTTTTCACATGGAGCCAGCCGCTGAAAGTGAGCGCCCTGGAAAACCCGAACGTAACGCTGCTGCCTTTTGACAAAATCAGCGAAAGAATTGCGGCGCAGCTCAAGATGCAGACGATTTGGGACGCGGGGGCGTGGGGATACGAGGAGGAATGGATCGACGGGCGCCGCCTTGCGATTCACAAAATCGCCCTGTCGTATCTGATCGTCGCCAAGAGCGGGGATATGTCGAGCTATTATCTCATGCCCGTATGGAACGTATGCGGCGATATGTATTACCATTATATAAACAGCTACCCCACGGGCGAGAGCAATACTTTTATACTCGACGAGAACAACGAAAGGCTCGTGTGGCGTTCGCGATACGATACGCGGGACTATTCTATCCTCACCCTCAACGCGATAGACGGCAGCGTGATCGACCGCTCAAGAGGGTACTGACGTATTTTACACAGAAGGAGGCCGGGCTCTGTGCGCGCAAAGATGGGATCGGATAATAAGAATGCAAGCCGCCCCGCCCGTTGGGCGGCGGTTACCCTCGCCGCGCTGATTTGCGTCTTCGCACTCGCCGCCTGTCAGCCCACGCCGGGAAAAGAGGTCGTAATAAACCAACAAAGAGATTATCTCGAAACGCTCGTCACCTCGGAGCAGTTCGTAAAAACAGACGCGCCCGCGCGCGTTGACGAGGCCTTTCGCAACCCTGCCACGGGCCTCACCGTGCGTTTCGCGGCGGATATAGAAGTGCCCGAAGTGGATACCTACGCAGTTCTGGAAGTGGAAGAAAAAACCTATTCCGATGAGGAATTGCTGAGGCTCTTTGACTATTTCAAACCCGAAGCGATATTGTTTCAGGAAATCGTGTATACGAAAGATCAGTGGCTTGAACAAATCATGCAATACAGGAACGCCGGGAGCATGGATGAATCCTATATCCAGCATATGACCGAACAGATGAACGCCGCGCCCGATGTGTTCACACCCGTCGCTTTTTCGCTAGACTCCGTTCAAGCGGGCGGCGAATACCGCGCATACTGCGATAATGGGGATAACACATATGCGATGTTTTATGGATTTAAGAATGGAAGCCGCTTTTCCTATGCACCCGACATCGAAGCGTATTGCGCCGGTGAGGATACAATCGACCCATTGCTTAGCCAAGAACTTATGGGCGATTATGAGGGAGAATTTCCTTTGAGTGCAGACAGCGCCCTACCAAAGGCGCTCGAAGTGCTTGAGGTTCTGGGCTTCTCGGACGCGGAGCTCATCGGCTCGCAGAAAAGCCGTGAATACAAGCATGGTATTCCATCATCAAAGTGCTGGGAATTCACTTTTACGCACGGCAATCATGGCCTTAAAAATATATTCAGAAGGGAAGTTGTCATGGCAGGGGGAGATGGCTTGCCCGCGCCTGTTTTGGTCGCCCCATGGAGCCAAGAGGTGATCAAAATCACCATTGGAACGGCCGGGGTATTATATGTCGATGTTCAAGGTGCGATTTCATATAAGCAAGAGCTCGCAAGAAATGTTGTATTGCTGAATTTTGATGAATTAAAGCTGCGCATCCGGGAGCATTTTCTGGCAGCATTTTTCTACCTGCCCGAGCGCATGGACGACGCGGCGGTGGAGATCACGCGCATGGAGCTTTGCACGGCGCTCGTCGCCGCGAAAGACAAGCCGGACGCGGGGCGGCTTATCCCCGCATGGCGCGTCACTTTTGCATCCACGGGAAAAATGCGGGCGTTTACGGACGGCTACGGCGTATATCACCCGAGCGAAACCTTTAGCGACCCGCTGAGCCGATACTTCAGCGCGATCAACGGCATCTATATCGAGCCGCGCATCACGGGGGACTATCTGGGATGAAGCGGATAGAAAAACGCCGGCATCGGATTTATGCGGTCGCGCTCGTCTCCACGAGACATGAAGGGACGCATAAATAACAATTCGATAACATCCCGGTAACGACTTGCGCGCATGCATCATGTATCATGAAACGGAAAGGAGTCCTATGCGCACACTGACCTCAAACCTCAAGCAGGCTATTTTCTCGTGGCCCTTCCTCGCGGCGACGTTGGGCACAGCGCTGGTGCTGCTTTTGTCCTGCACGCAGGATATCTTTCAGTCGTTTCGCACGAGCGGGCTTCTTCCCTTTGATTATCACTCGGATTTGGTCTTGCAGGCCCTTTCAGGCTCCGCCATGACGCTCGTCTTCCCCATCCTCGCGGCGCTGCCCTACACCGCTGTCATCGCGGACGATGTGAAGAGCGGCTTTTTGAAGGAATACCTGCCGCGCACGAGCGTAGGTAAATACCTTTCCGGCAAGGTCGCCGCCTGCGCCGTCTCGGGCGGGCTGGCGCTTGTTGCCGGCATGCTCATCGCATGGGGCGCGCTCGCGCTCACGTTTTTGCCCAGGGAGGCCGCGCCCGCAGTCATGAAGGCGGCGGACGGCTCCATACTACCCACGCCTATTTCGCCCATTTGGGGCAGGTTCCTTCTCTATTTTGCTTCCGGCGCACTGTGGGCAACCGTGGGTATGCTCTTTGCCAACCTCACGGGCAGCAGATACATGGCCTATGCCTCGCCGTTCGTCATTTTCTACGTCCTCATCATCCTCTACGAGCGGTATTTTGATTTTTTGTATGTGCTCTATCCCAAGGAGTGGCTTTCCCCCTCGGGCCTCTGGCAGTACGGCAACGCGGGCGCGCTGCTCTTCGTGGGGGAATTGACGGCGATACTGGCGCTGCTTGCCGCCTACGCCGGGAAAAGGAGAATTGGATTAATTGACAATTGACAATGGACAATTGACAATCGGGGAACGCCGCCTGCGGGCGGGAAAGGACTTTTTCAGGCGCGCGCTGGCGGTGACGGCCTACGATTTCAGGTTGTGGAGGCGCAACCCGCGCATCATCATCACCTTCGGCCTCGCCTTCGTGCTGTGTTTCCTTTTATCGGACAAGGCCGTGCGCTTCGCGCTTGAATATAAGACCACCATGCAGATCGTGGAAAGCTTCGTGTGGACGTTCGGGGACAGCAACTCTATTTTGCTTGCCTCCTTATTGCTTCTGCTGCTCTTTGCGGACATGCCCTTCATCACCAGCGGTACGCCGTTTTACTTAATGCGCATCGACAGGAAAACGTGGCTCACAGGCCAGGCGCTCTACATTGCGGCGGCAACGCTCGTTTATTTGCTCTTCATACTCCTCGCGACCGCGCTCGTCTCCATGCGCCAGAGCTTTGTGGGCAACATGTGGAGCGAAACGGCGGCGATATTGGGCTACTCCGGCGCGGGGCAGAAG
>JAEWMV010000020.1 GCA_023393045.1 Bacillota bacterium
AGCCTGTTGTCCGTAACGCGCGTGAGCTCCACCACGTCGTCCGCGACGAGGCGGTGGCCGAGCTTTATCATCTCGAGCGCCGTTTCGCTCTTGCCCAGGCCGCTCGTGCCCTGAAGGAGTATCCCCACGCCGGAAACGTCGAGCAGCACGCCGTGCATGAGTATGCGCGGGGCGAGCTTGCGCAGGAGGAGGTTGGTGATGCGATGCCCGATGTCGTCCGTGAGCGCGGGGGAGAGGAAGACGGGCAGCTTATACTTTTCGGCGCAGTCGATGAGCGCCTTTGGCGGCATGTTGTTGCGCGCGCACACGATGCAGGGGATGTCGCAGCCCATGAAGCGCTCGAGCCGCGCGTACGCCTCGTCATCCTCCATGCCGTAAAGGTAGTGCATCTCGGAATTGCCGATGAGCTGCACGCGCTGGTTGGCAAAATGGCTATAATAGCCCGCAAGCTGCAATCCGGGCCTGCCTATTTCCGCGGTGGAAAAGATCACCTCGCCCGAGCCTTGCACCAGCACGCTCATGCCGAGCCGCTCCGCGAGCTCCTCGGTTTTTACGGTGATGCTCTCAGCCATCGCGCCCTCCTTTTAAAACCACATTGTCGATGAACCAGGCGACGCCGTCGCTTTCGCAGCGCGGGGTAATCACCTTCGCCGCGGCGCGCGCCTCTTCATGCCCGTCCTCGACCGCGCCGCTGACGCCCGCCCATTCGAGCATTTCGATGTCAAGCAGGTTATCGCCCATGGCGGCGGTCTCGCTTTGCGCCGCGCCGAGGTGATCTGCCACCCATGCGAGCGCGCTGCCCTTGTGGGAGTTTGGCATATTGAATTCCACGAAGCGCGCCTTGGAGCCGGAAACCTTGAACTTTCCCTCGAAGCGCTTTTGCAGCAGGGGAATCAGCTCCCGCGCGCGCTCCTCCTCGGTGATGTAGATGACCTTGGGCACATTCTCCCAGCGTTTTTTAATAAGATCCGGGTCGATGAGGAAGGGCAGGTTAAGGAATTTTTTATACGCGATTGCGTAGTCGTTTTCCTTTTCATACACCACCGTGTCGCCCTGATAGAGCTGCGCGTGCACGCCCAAATCGTGCGCGAGTTCAAAAAGCTCGGGTATCGCCTCGGGCGCGATGGAAGCGGCGTGGAGTATGTTGCCCGTGCGCGTGTCGTAGACGATGCCGCCGCCGTAGTTGATGACGGGGCCGTGGACGCTGATGGTTCTCCAGATGGGGGAGGAGCCGAGGAAGCCACGCCCCGTGGCGACTGTGACGAAGATTCCGGCGTCCTGCGCGCGGCGTATGGCCGCGAGGTTGGCGGGGGAGACGGAAGACGGACCTTTGGTGAGCGTGTCGTCGATGTCGAGAGCAAGGAGCTTGATCATTCTTTGTGTTCCTCCAAACTGTGGTAAAAATCATAAACCGCCTGCGCCGCAGGTCGGGTCATCCCTTTGATTGAGGCGAGCGCCTCCACGTCCGCGCCCGCGATGGCGTCGCGCGTGACGAAGGCATCAAAAAGGAGCCTCTTTCGCTTCTCTCCCATGCCCTCTATCCCGTCGAGCTCCGAGAAAAGCGCGTTTTTCATGTGCAGGCTCCTATGGTAGGTGATGGCGAAGCGGTGCGCCTCGTCCCGAATGCGCTGGAGCATGTGCAGCGCGCCGTCGCTCCTGCCCAAAATGATGGGCTCGCTTTGATCCGGGAGGATAATCTCCTCATTCCTCTCCGCGAGGCTGATGCAGGGGATGTGCGGAAGATTCTGCTCCTCGAGCACCTCGAGCGCCACGTTAAGCTGCGTCCTGCCGCCGTCCACGATCAAAAGGTCGGGCAAATTGGCAAAGCGCTCGTCCTCCCTGGCGCGCGCGAACCTTCGCGTGAGCGCCTCGCGCATGGAAACGAGGTCGTCCCCGCCCGCGTCCTGTTTGATGCGAAAGCGCCTGTATTCCTTTGGCGCGGGTCTGCCGTTTATGAACACCACCATGCTCGACACCGTGTCGCGTCCGCGTATGTGGGAGTTGTCAAAGCACTCCATGCGCTCGGGCAGCGCGTCGAGGCCGATGATGGCACTAAGGCGCGCAAGAGCCCCTTCGCCGCGCTCCCACGCGCGGTGCTCGAGCGCCCGCTGCTTTTCTATCGTGTCCGCGCCGTTCTTTTTCGCCATATCCACAAGCTCGCGCTTCTCTCCCCGTTTGGGGCAGAGGAGGGACACCGCGCCGCCGCGCAGGGTCCTGAGCCATTCGGTCAATTCAGGAGCGTTGTCGGGCATGTCCGCCACGCAGATTTCACGCGGGATTGCGCCCGACTCGCTGTAATACTGCTGCAAAAACGCGCCCGTAACCTCGCCCGCGGGCTCGTCCGCGCAGGTCATCGCGAAGTGGCGCGTGCCCACGATGCTGCCGCCGCGCACGAAGAAGGCGAACATCACGCAGTCCTCCTTGTCCCGCGCAAGGGCGAACACATCCCGTTCTGCGCCCGTGGCGGTCATGGCGCGCTGCTTTTCACCCATGGCCTCTATGACGGCGATGCGGTCGCGGCACCTTGCGGCCTTTTCAAATTCAAGCTCTTCGCTAAAGGACAGCATTTGGGCTTTGAGCATGGCGAGCACGGGGGCGGTGTCCCCGTCGAGGAAGGCGCAGACGCTATCCAGCAGCGCGTGGTACTCCGCGCGGGACACGTTGCCCGAGCAGGGCGCGCAGCATTTGCCCAGGTGATACATCAGGCAGGGGCGCTCCCTCTTTGCGATGGCGCGGGAGATATCCTTCCTGCAATGGCGCACGGGAAAATCCTCGGAAATGCAATTGAGCGCGTCCCGCAGCGCCCCGGCCGAAAGATAGGGGCCAAAGTAGCGCGCGCCGTCGTTCACGGCCCGCCGCACCACCTCAAAGCGCGGGTAATCCTGCTTGGTGTCGAGCCGCACATAGGGGAAATGCTTGTCGTCCTTCAACAAAATGTTGTAGCGCGGCTGCATGTCCTTGGTCATGGCAGCCTCGAGGGTCAGCGCCTCGGTTTCGTTTTCGACGAGTATGTATTCAAAATCCGCAATGTGGCTCACCATGGCGGCCACCTTGGGGGAACGGTTCTTTTCCGCGCGGAAGTAGGAGCGCACGCGGTTTTTTAGGTTCACCGCCTTGCCCACGTAAATGACTGCCCCCGCGGCGTCGAGCATGCGGTAAACGCCCGGCGCGTCCGGCAGGAGCTTTAGCTTTTCCGCGATCACATCGTTCATGGGTATTATTATAAAGTGGGGCGGGGCAAATGGCAAGGCGCGCGGGGCGCGGCGCGTTTGACGCGCACCTTTATTTTGGGTAGAATGATTGCGGACACTTCTTTGGATGACCGGCCATTTGCCTGGCCGAATCCCGCGGCCGCGCATAGGGGAGGATAAGATATGGAAACGCTAAAGCGCATCGGAATCATCATCTTTGCCGTTGCCGCACTGCTTGCCGCATGGTTTTTCATCTTCGGCCGCGTGCCCTTTGACCGGGGAGCTTCCGCAGTCGTGCCATACGGGGGCGGCGATATGTTTACGCTTGAGCTTTCACAGGAACAGTTTGGCCGCGCGCCGGATACCCTCTATTACAGCATGACGAACATAAGCGATACGCCGTGGGCCGTTATGCGCCGGCCGACGGTGGAGCGCCTTGTGGATGGCCAATGGGTTGTGCTTGAAATGAACCTAAAAAATACGAACATCGCCGATGCGGTCGAAACGATATCCGATGGATTGTACGAACCGGGCGATGCTTATTCAAACTGGGTGTGGCTGCGCGCGTACGGCAACTTTTTCAGGCGCGGCGAATACCGCCTCGTGCTCGAGGCGTTCCGGTATGAGGGCATGACGCTTGCCGATCTCACGGAACACGTTTGCCCCGAAGGGTGCGAGCACATCTATATGACCGCGGGCTTCAGCGTGCGGTAATGTTCAGCGAAAGAGTCTTACCCGCTCGCGGAAAACGCGGCTGACAACCTCGCATAAAAGCGCCCCGCGCCCGCAGGAGAGGTCGTAGACGATAATCGACTCCGGCGCGAGGCCGAGCAGTATGCTGATGAGGCCTTCGCGCCCCGTATTCTCGCAGTTGATGCGCGCGCCGCCCGCGCCCGTAAGTGTACAGCTTCCGTCCGCGTTGAGAACGAGGCAGACTTCCTTGGTGCGCGGCGGCTGCATCCGGGCGAAGGAGGCGAGCACCGCCATCAGCTCAAGGTAATCCCCCCGCAGCACAAGCGTATCCGCGGCCTTGCCCGCCGCGGCGGCGAAAAGGGCCAAAAGCTCGCGCAGGCGGAAGCGCATGAACCCCTCGAGGTTGGTTTCATCCGCAAGCTCGATGTGCGAAAGCAGCTTTTCCCTCACGCGCTCGCGCGTTTTTGGGCCGAAGGCGCGCTGCGCGAGCCGCTCCGCCTCGGGCAGCACGATGCGCTTCTCCTCGGGGGAAAGCGCAAGCTCCTCCACCGCGCGGGCGATCTCGCTGCGCGAGGCCTGATCCAGCATCACTTCGCCCAGCGCGTCCGCAAGCTCGAACTCGTCCGTGGCGCACTTAAGCTGCGCCACCGCGCGTCC
Organism: Bacillota bacterium; assembly: GCA_023393045.1. Taxonomy (GTDB): domain Bacteria; phylum Bacillota; class Clostridia; order Christensenellales; family CAG-138; genus Phil1. The sequence continues at coordinate 4,542 of JAEWMV010000020.1, forward strand.
GGTGCCCGCGCCGCGCAGGCGCAGGCCGCATTGCGCGCTCATTTTCATAAAAAGCGCGCTCGCGGGGTCGATTTCATATCTCTGCGTGGTAATAACATGTTCCCTCATGCATTCCCCCGTAACTGTCTCTGATGCAGGATATTCAACAGTATGCCCGCGTGACAGTGAAAACGCGTTGGAAAAGGCAGGGCGCGCCACCAATAAAAAGCCCGAATTTTGGGCATTTTGAAAGAAAACGACAAAGGGGCGCGCAATTCTTTTTTTATCTGTCCAAAAGCGGAACATTCGCCAAATGTCCCGCTGGAAAAGCCTTGCGGAGCAAAGAAAAACCTGCCTTTCTGCGCCGATATGCGCGCGCGGCCGCAAACGCTTGAC
>JAEWMV010000204.1 GCA_023393045.1 Bacillota bacterium
CCATGAACGTGGATATGGAGGACAGGAACCTCAAGATGACGCGCCCGGCGTTTGGCGGCCACCTGATGGCCAGCATCATCTGCCCGCGCTTCCGCCCCGCCATGGCGACGGTGCGCCCCGGCGTGATGCGCCGCGCGCCGTTTTGCGAGGAAAAGGCGGACGCGGTGGAGATCGTGCGCGCGAAGGTCGAGCTTTCCGATAAGGACGTCAGCACAGAGGTCGTGGAGGTCGTCAAGGCCGCAAAGAAGATCGTGGACCTCGTGGGCGCGGAATATGTGGTGTCCGTCGGCCGCGGCATCAGCCGGGACGTGGCGCAGGGCGTCAAGCTCGCGGAAGAACTCGCGGCGGAACTCGGCGGCGTGGTGGGCGGTTCCCGCGCGGTGATCGACAGCGGCTGGCTCTCCGCCGACCATCAGGTCGGGCAGACGGGCAAGACCGTGCATCCCAAGGTGTACATCGCGCTTGGCATTTCCGGCGCCATCCAGCACAAGGCCGGCATGCAGGACAGCGAATTCATCATCGCTGTCAACAAAAACGAAACCGCACCCATCTTTGAAATCGCGGACTACGGCATCTGCGGCGACCTGTTCAAGGTCGTGCCCATGCTCACCGAGGCGATCAAAAAGCTGCGCGCGGAAAAGAACGAAACCGTCGAAAGCTGCGCCACATAATAGAAGCGTTTTGTGCGGGAGCCGATTCGCGTCGGCTCCTCATAATTTGCCGATATTTTACTTTCGCCAACTTGACAAGCAATCTGTAACTGCTATACTTACAGTATCAATTCATAGGAGGGCAAAGTTATGTGTGAAGTTAAATTTTATTTATGCAAGCACTGCGGCAACCTCGTGGGCATGATCCAATCCTCCGGCGCGCCCATCGTCTGCTGCGGCGACCCGATGACCGAATTGAAGGCCAATACCGTGGATGCGAGCCAGGAAAAGCATGTGCCCGCCGTTGAAATCGACGGCGATAAGGTCACGGTCAAGGTCGGCAGCGTGCCGCATCCCATGCTGCCCGAGCACCACATCGCGTGGATCTATCTCCAGACCGAGCAGGGCGGCCAGCGCAAGTGCCTCGAGGTGGGCGGCGCGCCGGAAGCCTGCTTCAAGGTTGCCTGCGGCGACAAGCCCGTTGCGGCCTACGAATACTGCAACCTGCACGGGCTGTGGGTGAAGGAACTGTAAGCCTTCGGCTTTCAAAAAGGCGGCTTTTGCCGCCTTTTTGATTTTAGACGCGGCGTTGACAATCCCGACCTTTGCCCTTATAATAAGCATTCAAAGGCATTGAACCGGGATGTAGCCTCCCAAACGCGCAAAAGAGAGTGACGGCCGTGGCTGTGAGCCGTCTTGCGCCGGGGATGCGATGGACGCCCGCGCGAGCCGCCGCGCACAAATGCGCGGACGAATTTCCCGCGTTAAGGGGCAAAGCGGAGCTTATAACGAAGCTCAAACAGGGTGGTACCGCGGTCCTCCGTCCCTATGGATGGAGGGCCTATTTTTATTTAAACGAGGTGGATTATGCTTCTGCAGGCGCCAAAGGGAATGAAGGACGTCACCCCCAAAGAAAGCTACAAATGGCAGTATATCGAGGGGCTCATGCGCGAATTGTGCGCGCGCTACGGCTTTGAGGAAACGCGCACACCCGTTCTGGAGCATACGGAGCTTTTCCTGCGCGGCGTGGGGGACACCACGGACATCGTGCAAAAGGAGATGTACACCTTTACGGACAAGGGCAACCGCTCCGTCACCCTCAAGCCAGAGGGCACGGCGGGCGCGGTGCGCATGTTCTTGGAGAACAAGCTTTTTGCCGAGGCGCAGCCCACCAAAATGTATTATGTATACTGCCCGGTGTTCCGCTACGACAAGCCGCAGGCGGGGAGGTTCCGCGAGCATCACCAGTTCGGCGTGGAAATTTTCGGCGCGCCCCGCGCGAGCGCGGACGCGGAGGTCATCGCCCTCGCGTGCAATCTTCTAAAGCGGTTGGGCGTTGAGAAGCTTAGTGTCAGCATCAACAGCATAGGCTGCCCCGAATGCCGCAAAACCTATAACGACGCGTTGCGCAATTATCTTCAGGCCAATTACGCCGCGCTTTGCGAAACGTGCAAAACGCGCTTTGAGAAGAACCCCCTTCGCATACTCGACTGCAAGGAGGAAAGCTGCAAGAAAATCGCGCAGGGTGCGCCAAAGACCGTCGATTACCTTTGCGGCGAGTGCGAGGAACATTTTGCGGAGCTTCAAACCTCGCTCGCGGCACTTGGCATCGCCTGCGAGGTCGACCCCATGATCGTGCGCGGGCTTGACTATTATACGAAAACGGTGTTTGAGATCATCTCCACCGAGGGCGCGTACAAGGGTACGGTCTGCGGCGGCGGCAGGTACGACGGATTGATCAAGGAGCTTGGCGGCCCCGATATGCCCGCGGTGGGCTTTGGCATGGGCATGGAGCGTTTGCTGCTCGTGGCGGAAAGCTTTTGTCCGATACCGGAACCCAAGCCGCTGGATGTTTATGTCGCCGCGATGGGAGGGGATGCGCGCGCCGCGGGGCTTCGCTTCGTCAGCGCGCTGCGAGATTCGGGCGTCCGCGCCGAGTTCGACCATGCGGGACGCAGCTTCAAGGCGCAGTTCAAGTACGCGGATAAGCTAAAAGCGCGCTATGTGGCGATACTGGGCGAGAACGAACTTCAAAAGGGCGTCGTCAAGTTGAAGGATATGGCGGCCGGGGGAGAGCGGGAAGCGCCGCTTGCGGATACCGAAGCCGTTATCAGCATCATCAATAAATAGATTTGAAGGAAGGTTGATTATATGTCGGAACTTTTACAGGGCTGGAGAAGAACCCACCGCTGCGCGGAGATTTCCGCCGCGGAAGTGGGGAAAGAGATACTTATGATGGGCTGGGCGGGCGCCTGGCGCAACCTCGGCGCACTCATTTTCATCGGCCTTCGGGACAGGAGCGGCGTGATGCAGGTGGTGTTTGACGAGTCGACACTCCCTAAAGATGTGTTTGAGGCTGCCGAAGGCATCCGCAGTGAATACGCCATCGCGGTGAAGGGCATCCTTCGCCGCCGCAAAGCGGAAATGGTGAATAAGGAAATGGCCACGGGCGAGTATGAGCTTGAGGCGAAGGAGCTGAAAATACTCAGCCGCGCGCAAACGCCGCCCTTCTATATTGACGACGGCGTGAACACGCAGGAGCAGCTTCGTTTGAAGTACCGCTACCTGGACCTGCGCCGCCCGCGCCTGCAGCAGATACAGATGGCGCGCCACCGCATCGCGCAGATCACGCGCAACTATTTCGACGCGGAGGGCTTCCTTGAGGTGGAAACGCCCATTTTGTGCAAGTCCACGCCCGAGGGCGCGCGCGACTACCTCGTGCCCAGCCGCGTGCATCCGGGCGAGTTTTACGCGCTGCCCCAGAGCCCGCAGCAGTATAAGCAGCTTTTGATGATTGCGGGCTTCGACCGATATTTTCAGATCGCCCGCTGCTTCAGGGACGAGGACCTGCGCGCCGACCGCCAGCCGGAGTTCACGCAGGTGGACATCGAAATGAGCTTTGTGGACGAGGACGACGTCATGGCCGTCAACGAAGGCTATATCGCGACCCTTTTAAAAGAGATGAAGGGCGTGGAGGTCAAGCTGCCGCTTCGCCGCATGACCTGGCGCGAGGCCATGGACAGATACGGCTCGGATAAGCCCGATTTGCGCTTTGCGCTGGAGCTTGTCAACGTCACGGAGGAGGTGCGCGGCAGCGAGTTTTCCGTGTTTGAATCCGCCATAGCGGGCGGCGGCAGCGTGCGCTGCGTCCGCGTGCCCGGCGGCGCGGAAAAGTTCACAAGAAAGCGCATCGACGAGCTTGCCGAATACGTTAAGACATACAGGGCCAAGGGCCTCGCGTGGATGAGCCTCAAGCCCGAGGGCATGCAATGCTCCTTCGCGAAGTTCTTAAAGCCGGAGCAGCTCGAAGCGCTCGTGAAAAAAGCGGGCGCCGAAACCGGGGACATCGTATTTTTTGTCGCGGACGCGAAGGAAACGGTCGTGTTCGCCTCACTCGGCGCGCTGCGCCTTGAATTGGGCCGCAGCCTCGGTCTCATCGACGAGAGCCGCTACGAGCTTCTCTGGGTCACGGAATTTCCGCTGCTCGAGTGGGACGAGGAGGAGCAGCGCTTCATGGCGATGCACCACCCCTTCACCAGCCCGCGCGACGAGGACATCGACCTCATGGAGAGCGACCCCGGACGCGTGCGCGCCAAGGCGTACGATATGGTCATGAACGGCAACGAAATCGGTGGCGGCTCCATCCGCATCCATTCGCCCGAATTGCAGGAGAGGATGTTCAAGGCCATCGGCTTTTCGCACGAGGCCGCGTGGGAGCGCTTCGGCTATTTTATGGAAGCCTTCAAGTACGGCACGCCCCCGCACGGCGGCCTCGCGTTCGGGCTTGACCGCATCGTGATGCTTCTGACCGGCACCGGCAATATACGCGACGTCATCGCCTTCCCCAAGGTGCAGACCGCCGCCTGCCTCATGACGGGCGCGCCCGGCCCTGTGGACGAAAAGCAGCTTGACGAGCTGCACATCAGGGTGGATAGTGATGCCTGAGCAGGGCAAAATGCGCCAGACGGGCGTGGTGGTGCTGGACAAGGGCAAAACCGCTGTGGTACGCTTTAAAAAGAGCGACGCGTGCGGCCATTGCAACGCCTGCTTCCGCCTGGGCGGCAACGAAGCCGAGGTCGAACTCGACAACCCCCTTCGCGCGAAGGCGGGGGACGAGGTCGTCATCGAGCTGCACGGCAAAAGCGTGCTGGGCGCGAGCCTCGTCGTCTACGGCGTGCCGCTCGTCGGCCTCGTCGCGGGCGTGGCGCTGGGAAGCGTGTGGGGCGATCTCTACGCCGCGCTTGCCGCGCTGCTCTTTGCCGCGGGCGCGTTCTTCATACTGCGCGCGCTTGAGCCGCGCTTTTCGCGCATGCGGGAGTTCAAACCGCGCATGGTGGAAATACTGAGTGCAACGGATGATAATTAAGAAGGGAGAAAACGACGATGCTCAAACATTTGACCGACGCTGATTTTGACGCGGAAGTTTTAAACGCGAAGGAGACCGTCCTCGTGGACTTCTGGGCGCCGTGGTGCGGCCCGTGCCGCATGATCGGCCCTGCGATCGAGGAACTTGCAAGCGAATATGAGGGCAAGGCGAAGATATGCAAGGTCAACGTGGACGAAGCGCCCGAGCTTGCGCGCAGATATAAGGTCGTATCCATCCCCTGCGTGATGGTCTTCAAGGACGGGCAGGACGTGGAGCGCCTCGTGGGCGCGCGCGGCAAGGAGGATTACGAGAAGGCGCTGGAAGTTTGAAGGCGTAAACCATAATGTGTAAAACGACCCGCGAAAGCTTCGCGGGTCGCGCTTTTTTGCTTGCAAAAACACAAGATATTGTGCTAAAATTTAAATCTATTCCTTTCGTATTCGGCAAACGAAAAAATATTCGTCTTTGCCATAAAAAACTCTTGCCAAGCCGGTTATAATCGTGTATCATTGGTACGTTGCGCGGTAAAAACGCCTGTTTTTGGCGCGTACGATAACGGTCATGACCTCGCGGGAGGTTGCCGGTATGCCATCCGGGTAATTTCCGTGAGGCGCCCACGTTACGGGCACGGGCGGACGCGCCCGGCCGAAGTTTTTAGAGAAGAAACACTCGGCTGCGTGTACGGCCCCGCTACGAAAAGGAGGAAGAAATAATATGGCAAATCAAAAGATCCGCATCAAGCTCAAAGCCTACGAGCACAATCTGATCGACCAGAGCGCCGAGAAGATCGTAGAGACGGCCAAGCGGACGGGCGCGCGCGTAAGCGGCCCGATACCCCTGCCGACGGAGAAGGAGATCGTCACCATCCTCCGTTCGCCCCATAAGCATAAAGACAGCCGCGAGCAGTTCGAGATGAGAACCCACAAGCGTTTGATCGACATACTGCAGCCCTCCGCGAAGACGGTGGACGCGCTCATGAAGCTCGATCTCCCCGCGGGCGTGGACATCGAGATCAAGCTGTGAGCACGGAGGTGGATTTAACATGAAGAAAGCGATATTGGGCACCAAGGTCGGTATGACCCAAATGTTCAGAGAGGACGGGACCATGATTCCCGTCACCGTAGTGCTTGCGGGCCCCTGCCCTGTGGTGCAGGTCAAGACCGCGGGCAGCGACGGGTATGACGCCGTTCAGGTGGCGTTTGCCCCCGTGCGCGAGAAGCTCATCACCAGGCCGGAGATCGGCCACCTCAAAAAGGCCGGCGTAGGCGCCCATCGCCATGTGCGCGAGCTGCCCCTTGAGGATACCGCGGCCTATCAGGTCGGTCAGGTCATCAAGGCGGATATCTTCGAAAAGGGCGACCGCGTGGACGTCGTTGGCATCAGCAAGGGCAAGGGCTTCGAGGGCAACATCAAGCGTTGGAATCAGTCCCGCGGCCGCAAGACCCACGGCTCCCATTCCTACCGCGTGCCGGGTTCGCTCAGCGCGAACACCTACCCCGGCGAGGTCTTCAGGACCAAGCACATGCCCGGTCACATGGGCGCGGAGCGGGTCACCATCCAGAACCTCGAGGTGGTGCGCGTGGATGCGGAGCGCAACCTGCTGCTCGTGCGCGGCGCCATCCCCGGCGCGAAGGGCGGCCTGGTCATGCTCAGGGAAACCGTTAAGTAAGGCCGAGCGAAAGGAGAACGAACATGCCTAAGGTAGCATTGCATAATATCGCCGGCAAGAAAATCGGCGAAGTCGAACTGAGCGAGAACATCTTTGGCGCGGAGATCAACGTGCACGTGATGCACGAGGTCGTGCGCGCATATCTCGCCAACCAGCGTCAGGGCACCCAGAGCGCGCTCACCCGCGCCGAGGTGCGCGGCGGCGGCATCAAGATCTATCGCCAGAAGGGCACGGGCCGCGCCCGTCACTCCAGCAACCGCGCGCCCATTTTCACCCACGGCGGCGTGGTGTTCGCGCCCAAGCCGCGCGATTACCATATCAGCGTCAACCGCAAGGTGAAGCGCCTCGCGATGAAGAGCGCGCTTTCCGGCAAGGTGGTCGACAGCGCCGTCGTCGTGTTCGACGCGCTCGACATCGCCGCGCCCAAAACCAAGGAGATGATCAAGGCGCTCAAGGCCGTCAGCGTCGAAAAGGCCCTGATCGTGCTGCCTGAGAAGAACGAGACCGTCGAGCGCGCCGCCCGCAACATACCGGGCGTGAAGACCACGCTCGTGGGTACGCTCAACGTATACGAGATACTCAAGTACGAAACGCTGATCCTGACCCGGGACGCGCTCGCCAAGATCGAGGAGGTGTACGCATAATGAAATCCCCCTACGACGTCATCATTAAGCCCGTTCTCACAGAGAAGAGCTATGACCACCTTGCCGAGAAGACCTATACCTTCATCGTTGACAAGCGTGCCAACAAGACCGAGATCCGCCAGGCCGTGGAGGCCGTCTTCGGCGTGAAGGTCGAGTCCGTCCACACCGTCAACAAGCTCGGCAAGATGAAGAGGCAGGGTCGCAGCGTCGGCCGCACCTCCTCCACCAAGAAGGCCTATGTGAAGCTCAAGAAGGACTCCGACGGCATCGAGTTCTTCGACAGCATCGCGCAGTAAGGAGGCGCACCATGGCAATCAGAAAGATCAAGCCCACCACCCCCGGTCAGCGCTTCATGACCGTTTCGGCCTATGAGGAAATCACCTGCACCACGCCCGAAAAATCCCTGCTCGAGGATAAGCGCTCGCAGGGCGGCCGCAACAAGCAGGGACGCATCACGGTGCGCCACCGCGGCGGCGGCGCAAGGCGCAAGTACCGCATCATCGACTTCAAGCGCAACAAGGACGGCGTGCCCGCCAAGGTCGCCACCATTGAGTACGACCCCAACCGCAGCGCCAACATCGCCCTTTTGCATTATGCGGACGGCGAAAAGCGCTACATCATCGCCCCGCTCGGCCTCACGGTCGGCGATACGGTGGTGTCCGGCCAGGGCGCGGACATCAAGGTCGGCAACGCGATGGAAATTTCCCAGATCCCCGTGGGCACCATGATCCACTGCATCGAGCTCAAGCCCGGCAAGGGCGCGCAGATCGCGCGCAGTGCGGGCAACGCGGCGCAGCTCATGGCCAAGGAAGATAAATACGCGCAGGTCAGGCTCCCCAGCGGCGAAGTGAGGCGCGTGCCCATGAACGCCAGGGCCACCATCGGTCAGGTCGGCAACATCGACCATGAGAACATCAAGATCGGCAAGGCCGGCCGCACCCGCCACAAGGGCTTCCGCCCCACCGTGCGCGGCAGCGTCATGAACCCCTGCGACCATCCGCACGGCGGCGGCGAGGGCAAGTCGCCCATCGGCCACCCCGGCCCGGTCACCCCGTGGGGCAAGCCCGCGCTCGGTTATAAGACCAGAAAGACCAAGAACGTCAACGATAAGTTCATCGTGCGCCGCAGGAACGGCAAGTAAGAGGCGAAAGGAGTCTATCAATGAGCAGATCAGTCAAAAAGGGACCGTTTGTTGAAGAACGCCTGCTCGGGCGCATCAATGCGATGAACGAGAGCGGAAAGAAGACGGTCGTCAAAACATGGTCACGCGCGTCCACGATATTCCCGCAGATGGTGGGGCACACCATCGCGGTGCACGACGGCAGGAAGCATGTTCCGGTATACGTTACCGATGAAATGGTTGGCCACAAGCTGGGCGAGTTCGCTCCCACACGCACGTTTCGCGGCCACAGGGGGACCGAAAAGTCCTCCGCCACGAAGTAAGAAGGAGGAACGCTAGAATGGCAACCAGATCAAGAGAGAAGAGCGCGGCGCGCAAGGCCAATGCCGACAAGCGCCCCCACGCCATCGCGCGCTATATCCGCATCTCCAGCCGCAAGGTGAAGATCGTCATCGATCTCATCCGCGGCAAGAGCGTGGCGGAGGCGAAAGCCATATTGGCCTATACGCCCAAGGCCGCGAGCGAGCCTGTGCTCAAGCTCCTCAACTCGGCCGTGGCCAACGCGGAAAACAACCTCGATATCCCCGCTGACCAGCTTTATGTGGCGGAGGTGTTCGCGAATCAGGGTCCTACCTTCAAGGGCATACAGCCCCGCGCGCAAGGCCGCGCGTACAGGATTCGCAAGAGGACCAGCCACATAACGATCGTCCTGGATCAGGTCAAGTAAGGAGGATAAGATGGGACAGAAAGTTAATCCGAACGGTTTCCGCGTGGGCGTCATCAGGGACTGGAATACCTGCTGGTACGCTTCCAAGAAGGAGTTTTCGGACTTCCTTATCGAGGATAAGAAGATCAGGGATCACCTTAAGAAAACCTATTACGCCGCGGGCATCAGCCGCATCGAGATCAAGCGCGCCGCCGGCAAGGTGAACGTGAGCATTTATACCGGCCGGCCCGGCATGCTCATCGGCAAGGGCGGCGTGGGCGTTGACATGATAAAGGCCGAGGTCACGGGCCTCATCAAAAAGCCTGCCAACGTCAACATCATGGAGATCAAGAACCCGGACGCGGACGCGCAGCTTGTGGCGGAAAACATCGCCGCGCAGCTCGAGAAGCGCATCTCCTTCCGCCGCGCGATGAAGCAGGCCATGCAGCGCTCGATGAAAGCCGGCGCCAAGGGCGTCAAGCTCATGTGCTCCGGCAGGCTCGGCGGCGCCGAGATCGCCCGCAGCGAGGGTTATCACGAGGGCTCCATCCCCCTGCAGACCATGCGCGCCGACATCGAGTACGGCTTTGCCGAGGCGCGCACCACCTACGGCCGCATCGGCTGCAAGGTGTGGATATACAAGGGCGAAGTGCTCAACCGTCAGAAGAAAGCGTAAGGAGGCAAAGTACCATGTTAATGCCTAAGAGAGTTAAGCGCAGGAGAGTGCATCGCGGTCGCATGACAGGCAGGGCGACGCGCGGCAACACCATCACCTACGGCGAATATGGCCTCGTTGCGCTGGAGCCCGCGTGGATTACCAGCCAGCAGATAGAAGCCGCCCGTGTCGCCATGACGCGTTACATCAAGCGCGGCGGCCAGGTTTGGATCAAGATTTTCCCCGACAAGCCCGTCACGGAAAAGCCGGCCGAAACCCGCATGGGTTCGGGCAAGGGCTCGCCCGAGTACTGGGTTGCGGTAGTCAAGCCCGACAGGGTTCTCTTTGAGATTTCGGGTGTGGACGACGCCACGGCGCACGAGGCGCTCAGGCTTGCCGCCCACAAGCTGCCCATCAAGTGCAAGGTCGTCAAGAAAGCGGCCGAGGCAGGAGGAGAGAACGATGAAAGCAATTGAATTGAGAAAGCTTTCCACCGAAGAGCTCGTGGCCAAGGAGAAGGAGCTCAAGCAGGAGCTGTTCAACCTCCGCTTTCAGCTCGCCACGGGCGGGCTGAGCAACACGCAGCGCATCAGCGAGTGCAAGAAGGACGTCGCCAGGGTGAAAACGCTCCTTTGTGAGCGCGAGCTCAGGGCCGCCGAGTAACGGGTGAAAGGAGATAACACCATGGAAGAAGTCAGAGGTTTTCGCAAGACCCGCATCGGCGTCGTCGTGAGCGACAAGATGGATAAAACCGCGGTGGTCGCCATAGAGACGAGGGTGCGCCATCCCCTTTACGGCAAGATGGTCAAGCGCACCCGCAAGTTCAAGGTGCACGACGAGAAGAACGAGTGCGGCATCGGCGACACGGTGCGCATCATGGAGAGCCGCCCCATCAGCAAGGATAAGCACTGGCGGCTGGCCGAAATCGTCGAAAAGGCCAAGTAAGCCGGAAAGGAGAAGACAATGATTCAACCGCAGACCAGGTTAAAGGTTGCCGACAACAGCGGCGCCAAGGAATTGATGTGCATCCGCTGCCTCGGCGGTTCCTTCCGCAAGAGCGCAGGCATAGGCGACGTGATCGTCGCTTCGGTGAAGTCCGCTTCTCCCGGCGGCGCCGTGAAGAAGAAGGACGTCGTGCATGCGGTCATCGTGCGTACGACCTACCCCACGCAGAGGCCGGACGGCAGCAGCATCCGCTTTGACGACAATGCGGCCGTCATCATAAACGAGAAGAAAGAACCCCGCGGCACCCGTATTTTCGGGCCTGTCGCCAGGGAGCTTCGCGCCAAGGACTACATGAAGATAGTCTCCCTTGCGCCCGAAGTGCTTTGATGGAGGTACGGCATGAATAATCTCAACGTCAAGAAGAACGACACCGTCGTCGTCATCTCCGGCAAGGACAAGGGCAAAAAGGGAAAAATCCTCGCCGCCTTTCCTTCCAGGAACCGCGTGAGCGTGCAGGGGGCGAACATGGTCATCCGCCACAGGAAGCCCCGCAAGCAGGGCGAGCCCGGCGGCCGCATCGAGCACGAGGGCACCATAGACGCGTCCAAGGTGATGCTCATCTGCCCCAAGTGCAACAAGGCCACGCGCGTGGGCTATGCCATCACGGGCGAGAAGAAAGTCCGCGTCTGTAAAAAATGCGGCAAGAACATCGACTGAGGCGGAAGGAGGATAAATAAGTGGCTGCAAAGACAGAAAAAGCAACGCAGGCCCCCGCCAAGAAGAAAAAGGGCGCGGTGGAGGAAGCGGCTAAGTTTACGGAACCCGCCCGCCTTCGCGTGAGGTATAACGAGGAGAT
>JAEWMV010000021.1 GCA_023393045.1 Bacillota bacterium
GCGATCGGCGTAATCAGCGTGATCTCCATGTCGATGTGGTCGCCAGGCATAACCATCTCCACCCCGTCCGGCAGCTTGATCACGCCCGTCACGTCCGTCGTCCTGAAGTAGAACTGCGGACGGTAGCCCGGGAAGAACGGCGTATGACGGCCACCCTCTTCCTTCTTGAGCACGTACACCTGGCTCGTGAAGTGCGTGTGCGGCTTGATGGAGCCCGGCTTCGCCACGACCTGGCCGCGCTCGATGTCCGTCCTCTGCACGCCGCGCAGCAGGATGCCGATGTTGTCGCCCGCGATTGCCTGATCGAGCAGCTTACGGAACATCTCGACGCCCGTTACAACCGTCGTCCTCGTCTCATGCGCGAGGCCGATGATCTCCACGTTGTCCTGCACCTTGATCGTGCCGCGCTCCACGCGGCCCGTCGCCACCGTGCCGCGCCCCGTGATCGAGAACACGTCTTCGACCGGCATCAGGAAAGGCTTGTCGCTCTCGCGCTCCGGCGTGGGGATGTAGCTGTCCACCGCGTCCATCAGCTCGAAGAGGCACTTGCAGTCCGCGCTCTCCTTCGCCTTGGCGCCGCCCTGCAGCGCTTCGAGCGCCTTCAAGGCGCTGCCCTTCACGATGGGGATATCGTCGCCCGGGAACTCATAGCTCGAGAGCAGGTCGCGGACTTCCATCTCAACGAGCTCGAGCAGCTCGGGATCGTCCACCTGGTCGATCTTGTTGAGGAACACCACGATATAGGGCACGCCAACCTGACGGGCGAGCAGGATGTGCTCGCGGGTCTGGGGCATGGGGCCGTCCGCCGCGCTCACCACGAGAATAGCGCCGTCCATCTGCGCCGCGCCCGTGATCATGTTCTTGACATAGTCCGCGTGGCCCGGGCAGTCCACGTGCGCGTAGTGGCGGTTGTCCGTCTCATACTCCACGTGCGCCGTGTTGATGGTGATGCCGCGCGCCTTCTCTTCCGGCGCCTTGTCGATCTCGTCATAGCGCATCGCCGCGGCGTGGCCTTCCTGACTCAGCGCCATCGTGATGGCTGCCGTCAGCGTCGTCTTTCCGTGGTCAACGTGTCCGATCGTCCCGATGTTGACATGCGGTTTCGTGCGTTCAAATTTTGCCTTTGCCATGGTTTTTGTTATCCTCCGATTATTCTCGTTCGTTTCTTTTTGTATGCTTGAGCGGTTACGCCTATTTGTAACCGAGTATCTTTTTCGCCACCGCGTCGGATACCTGTTCGTAGTGGTCGAACTGCATCGTGAAGGTTCCCCTGCCCTGCGTGCGGGAACGCAAATCCGTAGCGTACCCAAACATTTCGGAAAGCGGGCAGATGGCATCTATCGCCGCGCCCGCAGGCCTCTGCTCCGTACCTTCTATGCGGCAGCGCCTTGAGGTAAGGTTTCCCAGCACCTCTCCCATATATTCCTCGGGCATGATGACTTCAACCTTCATCACGGGCTCAAGAAGCACGCACGCCGCTTTTTCCAGCGCGACCTTGAATGCCATGGACCCCGCGATGCGAAACGCCATTTCCGAAGAGTCCACTTCGTGGAAGCTTCCGTCGAGCACCGTCGCCTTGAAGTCCACCACCTCGAAGCCGCCCAACACGCCGCTTTGCGCCGCCTCGACGATACCGTCCTTGATGGCCGGTATGTACTCCTTGGGGATGGAGCCGCCCACGGTTTTGTCCTCGAACTCGAAGCCCATGCCGGGCTCGAGCGGGGAGAATTCCACCACGCAGTGGCCGTACTGGCCGTGGCCGCCCGTCTGCCGGACGTAGCGCCCTTCCGTCTTAACCGTCCTTGTGATGGTCTCGCGGTAGGCAACCTGCGGCTTGCCGACCTTGCACTCCACGCGAAACTCGCGAATGAGCCGGTCAACGATAATGTCAAGGTGCAATTCGCCCATGCCTGCGATGATGGTCTGCCCCGTTTCCCTGTCCGTATAAGTGCGGAAGGTGGGGTCTTCTTCGGACAGCTTGGCGAGCGCGACGCCCATTTTCTCCTGCCCGGCCTTGGTCTTGGGCTCGATCGCCACCTGGATGACTGGGTCGGGGAACTCCATTCTTTCAAGCAGCAGCGGGTGCTTCTCCTCGCAGAGCGTGTCGCCCGTGCCGGTGTCCTTCAGGCCGCCCAGCGCGGCGATGTCGCCCGCGTGCGCCTCCTCGATATCCGTGCGGTTCGCGGCGTGCACGAGGATGATTTTGCCTACGCGCTCGCGCTTGCCCTTGGAAGCGTTGTACACATACGAATTGGCGTGCAGCGTGCCGCTGTACACGCGGAAAAACGTGAGCTTCCCGACGAACGGATCCGTCACCACTTTGAACGCCAGCGCCGCAAACGGCGCGTCGTCCGAGCAGACGGCCTCGATCTCCTTTTCGCCGTCAAGGCTCGTGCCCACGGCGCTCGGGATATCGAGCGGCGAAGGAAGATAGTCCACGATCGCGTTGAGCAGCGGCTGTACGCCCTTGTTGCGATACGATGTGCCGCAGACGACGGGCACGAGCGCGTTTGCAATGGTGCCCTTTCGAAGCGCCTTCATGATGAGCGCCTCGTCCGCGTCCCCGCCCTCGATGTAGGTTTCCATGAGCGCCTCGTCAAAATCAGCGGCGGCCTCAATCATCGCGGCGCGGTATTCGTGCGCCTTCGCGCGCATGTCCTCGGGGATTTCCTCCTCGCGGACATCCACGCCGTCGTTGTCGTAATACACCTCGGCCTTCATGTGCACGAGGTCGATGATGCCCCTGAATTCCGCCTCCACGCCGATGGGCAGCTGTATGGGCACGGCGTTGGCAGAAAGCCTATCCTTCATCATGCGGATGACGTTGAAGAAATCCGCGCCCACAATGTCCATTTTATTGATGTAGGCGATGCGGGGCACGCCGTACTTGGCGGCCTGCCTCCACACGGTTTCCGACTGGGGCTCCACGCCGCCCTTGGCGCAGAAAACCGCCACGGCGCCGTCCAGCACGCGAAGGGAGCGTTCCACCTCGACGGTGAAGTCCACATGGCCCGGCGTGTCGATGATGTTGACCCTGTGGCCGCGCCAGTAGGTCGTGGTCGCGGCGGAGGCGATGGTAATGCCCCTCTCCTGCTCCTGCACCATGAAATCCATTGTTGCCGCGCCGTCGTGCACCTCGCCGATTTTGTGTATCTTGCCCGTATAGAAGAGGATGCGCTCCGTCGTCGTGGTTTTGCCTGCGTCTATATGCGCCATAATGCCGATATTTCTCGTCATTTCAAGCGGTGTTTCCCTTGCCATGTTCTTCCCTCCTTCCCCCAAAGCTTCACTTCGAGTTATCCTTTTCCGCAAATTCGGACCCGGCGCTTGTTCTGCCGGATCCGAAGCGGGTTTGTAAAATCCCTTGTTTTACCAGCGATAGTGCGCGAACGCCTTGTTCGCCTCAGCCATCTTGTGGGTGTCTTCCTTCTTCTTGAAGGCGTTGCCCGTCTGGTTCGAGGCGTCCATAATCTCGCCCGCAAGCCGCTCCATCATGGTGCGCTCGCCGCGCGAACGCGCGTAGCTCACGAGCCAGCGAAGGCCAAGCGTCTGCCTTCTCTCCGGCCTGATTTCAATGGGCACCTGATAGGTCGCGCCGCCCACGCGGCGGGCCTTGACCTCGAGCACGGGCATGATGTTGTTCATGGCCTGCTCGAACACCTCGACGGGCTCGCGGCCGGTCTTGGTTTTGATGATGTCAAACGCGCCGTAGCAGGCCGCCTGGGCCGTGCCGCGCTTGCCGTCAAGCATGACCTGGTTGATGAGCTTGGTCACGAGCTTGCCACCGTAAATGGGGTCGTCAAGCACCTCGCGCTTGGGTATAAATCCACGTCTAGGCATTGCGCTACCTCCTCACTTCTTCGGGCGCTTCGCGCCATAGAGGGACCTCGCCTGCATGCGCTTGGCGACGCCCGCGGTATCCAGCGCGCCGCGGATGATGTGGTAACGCACGCCCGGCAGGTCCTTCACGCGGCCGCCTCTGATGAGGACGACGCTGTGCTCCTGCAGGTTGTGGCCGACGCCGGGGATATATGCTGTGCCCTCGAGACCGTCCGTCAGGCGAACACGCGCGATTTTACGCAGCGCGGAGTTAGGCTTTTTGGGGGTCATGGTGCGCACCGCGGTGCAGACGCCTCTGCGCTGGGGGCACTGCTTGAGAATCGGCGCCGTGGTCTTGTATGTGACCTGCTGGCGGCCTTTGCGAACCAACTGGTTAATGGTCGGCATTGATGTTCCTCCTGTTTATTTTGCCTTAATGTTCCCATGGTTACTATATCAAGAAAATCCCTTGCAACCCCTTGAAAGGGACATTTTCCGCAACTTTTTGATTTTATCATCGAAGTCCGCCAATGTCAAACGGTTTCGATGTTTTCTTCGCATTTATTCCGCTTTTCCGCTCATTTCGCCCGGCGCCGCGTCACCTTGATCGGGCATGGCCGAAAACAGGCCCTGCCTGATGGGCGAGCGCGAGAAGACGAGCCTGCTCATGCCCTTGTTGGGGTTCAATTCGAACCAGTCCTTGTCCGCCATGGATTTGAGTATGGGCAGCTCCATCACGTCCGTATGCATATCGGCCGCGTATTTTTTAGCGAGGCCGCGTTTGAGCAGCGCGCCCAGCAGCACGCCCAGCGCGCATACCGCAACGAACACGAAAAACGGCAGCACGGGCGCGACGGCGGCAACGGATTCGCGCAGGGGGCGTATGCTCAGGAGCGTCAGCGCGATGACGGCGAAGAGCGTACCCGTAACGGCAGACACATACTCGAGCATGAGATACTGCCTGCGGCAGCGCTCGCAGCAGGCGATCTGGATGGGCAGCACCGTGCCCGCGCGCGGCTCCTTGGCGATGCCCAGTATCGTCGCCCGCTTGCGGCGCGGTTCGGGGTGGGCGATGTCCGTGAGCGCGTACCATTTCTTTTCGCGCGCCTCGCCCTTGCACAGCAGGCATTCTTTTCCCGCATAGAGTCCTTGCACGCCCTCTTCGGGCAGGTTGGAGCAAATCGTGTCCAAATCGGCGCGCACGCTCGCCGCCTTTTCTTCGTCCGCGCAGTCCACCGTGCAGGTATCGCAGCTTCGCATGTTGAGCATGGCGCAATATTCGCTGTCATATAGCCGACAGGACTCCTTGGTATACACCCTTGCCATGGTTTGCTCCTTCCCCGTTTGTTCCCTTAGCGTTCGTCGCCGGACGCGGGCATGTGCCCGCATCCGGCGCATTCGTCCATTCTTTGGCCTGTTTTACTTCGCGGTTTCGGGCGCGAGTTCCACCTCGATGTTGTTGTAGCGCCTCATGCCGATGCCCGCGGGGATCAGCTTGCCGATGATGACGTTCTCCTTGAGGCCCACCAGCGGATCGATCTTGCCCTTGATGGCGGCTTCGGTCAAAACGCGCGTGGTCTCCTGGAAGGACGCTGCGGAGAGGAAGGAATCCGTGGCGAGCGCGGCCTTGGTGATGCCCAGGAGCTTGCGCTTTGCGATGGCGGGCTGCATGCCTTTTTCGACCATCTCCTCGTTTTCCCTCTCGAAGCGGAAGATATCCACAAGCTCGCCGGGGAGCATTTCGGTATCGCCCGCGTCCTCGATCTGCACTTTCCGCAGCATCTGGCGTATGATGATCTCCACATGCTTGTCGGCGATTTCCACGCCCTGCATGCGGTAGACGTTCTGCACTTCCTTGAGCATATACGCCTGCACGCCCTTGACGCCCTTGATCTTCAATATGTCGTTCGGGTTGATGGAGCCGTCGGTGAGTTCGTCGCCCGCCTCGACCGCATCCCCGTCCTTCACGCGAAGCTTGGAGCCGAAGGGGATGAGGTATTTCTCCGCCTCGCCGTCCTCGTTTTTGACGATGGCCTCGCGGCGCTTGCCCTCGCTGATGGTGACGGTGCCGCCGATTTCGCTGATGACGGCAAGGCCCTTGGGCTTGCGCGCCTCGAATATCTCGACGACGCGCGGAAGACCCTGCGTGATGTCCTCGGCGCTGGCGACGCCGCCGGTGTGGAATGTTCTCATTGTAAGCTGCGTGCCCGGCTCGCCGATGGCCTGCGCCGCGATGATGCCCACGGCCTCGCCTATGGTGACCTCGCCGCCCGTGGCCATGTTGGCGCCATAGCACTTGGCGCACACGCCGTGTTCGCTGCGGCAGGTGAACACGCTCCTGCAGTTGAGGGAGGTGATGCCCGCGGCCACGATTTTGTCGCGCGCGTCGTAGGTGATCATTTCGTTTGCGGGGCAGAGCAGTTCGCCTGTTTCGGGATGAACCACCGCGTCCACCGCGTAGCGGCCGAGTATGCGCTCGCCGAACGCCTCGACGACCTTGCTGCCGTCCATGAGCGCTTCGATGACCATGCCCTTGGGTATTTCGCCTCTGGCGGCGAAGCAGTCATGCTCGCGCACGATAACGTCCTGTGAAACGTCGACCAGACGACGGGTGAGGTAGCCGGAGTCCGCCGTGCGCAGCGCCGTGTCCGCAAGGCCCTTCCTCGCGCCGTGGGAGGAAATGAAGAACTCGAGCACAGTGAGGCCCTCGCGGAAGTTGGCGCGGATGGGCACCTCGATGATCTGGCCCGACGGGTCGGCCATCAGGCCGCGCATGCCGCCGAGCTGGCTGATCTGGTTCTTGCTGCCGCGCGCGCCGGAGTTGGCCATCATGAAGATGGGGTTATCCTCCGTGAGCGTGTTCATCAGCGCGTCCGTAACCTTTGTGTTCGCGCCGCTCCATATATCGATGACCTTGCTCCTGCGCTCCTGCTCGCTGAGCATGCCGTCGCGGAAGAGCTCGTCAACGTCGGCAACCTTCAATTCGGCCTCATCGAGTATCGCCTTCTTCTCCTCCGGCACCACCATGTCCATGAAGCCCACGGAAATGCCGCCGATGGTGGAATAGCGGAAGCCCAGCGCCTTGATGCTGTCGAGCACTTCGCTTGTGACCGTCGCGCCGTAGCGGCGGTAGCACATGTCGGCAATCTTCTTGAGGTCCTTCTTCACCACGAGCTTATCCATCTCGAGCTTGAAAATGTTCTCCTCCTTCGTGCGGTCCACGAAGCCGAGGTTCTGCGGAATGGCGTTGTTGAAGATGAGCCGGCCGATGGAGGTCTCGACGATCTGGCGGCGCTTTTCGCCCTGCCACTCGCGCTCGATGCGCACCTTGACCTTGGCGTGGAGGGTGACGTCCCCCGTCTGGTAGGCCATGACGGCCTCGTCCTCGCTGGAGAAAGCCTTGCCCTCGCCCTTGTCGCCGTCGCGCTGCAATGTGAGGTAGTAGCAGCCGATGACCATGTCCTTATCAGGTTCGACGACCGGCTGGCCGCTCTGGGGTTTCAATATGTTGTTGGAGGCGAGCATCAAGAAGCGCGCCTCGGCCTGCGATTCCACGGAAAGGGGCACGTGCACGGCCATCTGGTCGCCGTCAAAGTCGGCGTTGAAAGCGGTGCAAACGAGGGGATGCAGCTTGATGGCGCGGCCCTCGACGAGTATCGGCTCAAACGCCTGTATGCCAAGACGGTGCAGCGTGGGCGCGCGGTTCAAGAGCACCGGATGGTCCTCGATGACGACCTCCAGCTCATCCCAAACCTCAGGGCGCACGCGCTCGACCATGCGCTTGGCGCTCTTGATGTTGTGCGCAAGCCCGTCCTCGACGAGCTTCTTCATCACGAAGGGCTTGAAGAGCTCCAGCGCCATCTCCTTGGGCAGGCCGCACTGGTACATTTTAAGTTCGGGGCCGACCACGATAACGCTGCGGCCGGAATAGTCCACGCGCTTGCCCAGAAGATTCTGGCGGAAGCGTCCCTGCTTGCCGCGCAGCATATCCGAAAGGGACTTGAGCGCGCGGTTGCCGGGGCCCGTGACCGGGCGGCCGCGCCTGCCGTTGTCGATGAGCGCGTCCACGGCCTCCTGCAGCATGCGCTTTTCGTTCCTGACGATGATGTCCGGCGCGCGAAGCTCCAGGAGCCTCTTTAAGCGGTTGTTGCGGTTGATGACCCTGCGGTAGAGATCGTTGAGGTCGCTTGTCGCAAAACGGCCGCCGTCGAGCTGCACCATGGGGCGAAGCTCGGGCGGTATGACCGGGATGACGTCCATGATGATCCACTCGGGCTTGTTGCCGCTCTTGATGAACGCCTCGATGACCTCGAGCCGCTTGATGGCGTTGGCCCGCTTCTGGCCGGAAGAATTCGCGATTTCCTCGCGCAGCTCCCTCTCCAGCTCGATGAGTTTGAGATCCTTCAAAAGGGTCTTGATGGCCTCCGCGCCCATGCCGGCCTTGAAGGCCTTGGCGCCGTATTCGGCCTGCGCGTCCCTGTATTCCTTGTCGGTGAGGGTCTGCTTATACTGCAGCGGCGTGTTGCCGGGGTCGGTCACCACGAAGGAGGCGAAATAGAGCACCTTCTCCAGTGCACGGGGACTCATGTCCAGCAGCATCTTCATGCGGCAGGGGATGCCTTTGAAGTACCATATATGGGACACGGGCGCGGCCAGCTCGATATGGCCCATGCGCTCGCGCCTGACCTTTGCGCGCGTCACCTCGACGCCGCACTTCTCGCAGATCACGCCCTTATAGCGCACGCGCTTATAGCGTCCGCAATGGCATTCCCAGTCCTTGGTG
>JAEWMV010000028.1 GCA_023393045.1 Bacillota bacterium
GGTTTCCGCACCAAGGTGGCGGTGCATTCCACCGACTCGCAGATAGACGCCGTGGGCGCGTGCGTGGGACAAAAGGGCATCCGCGTGGAGCGCATCGTGAGCGAGCTGCACAACGAAAAGATCGACATCATCGAGTGGGACAGCGACCCCGCGGTCTACATCGCCAAGGCGCTGAGCCCCGCGAAGGTGCTCATGGTCTACATCAACGAAAGCGAGAAGGCGGCCAAGGTGGTCGTGCCCGACACGCAGCTTTCCCTCGCCATCGGCAAGGAAGGGCAAAACGCGCGTCTCGCGGCGAAGCTCACCGGATGGAAGATCGACATCAAGAGCCAGTCCCAGGCGGAGCATGAAATGGATCTCTATGAGGAATCCCTTGAGGAAGAGGCGGAAGAAGAGCTTGCCGGCGAGGAATTCACGGAGGAATAATGGCTGAAAAGAAAACGCCCATGCGCATGTGCGTGGCGTGCAGGCAGATGACGCCAAAGAAGCAGCTGCTGCGCGTCGTGCGCACGCCGGAAAACGAAATCAGGCCCGACCCGACGGGCAAGGCCGCGGGCAGGGGCGCTTATCTGTGCCGCAACGCGCAGTGCCTCGAGCGCGCGAAGAAAACGCGCGCGCTGGACCGGGCGCTGGAGCATAAGGTGAGCGAGGAGGTCTTCGCCCTCATCGAAAAGGAGATCGGCCTTGGCTGAGGAAAAAAAGCTGCGCGGCGCACTGGGGTTTGCGATGAAGGCGGGCAAATGCGCGGCGGGCGATTTTGCGGCGGAAAAGCTTGTAAAGAGCGCGAAGGCGCGGCTTGTCGCGTTGGACGCCGGGGCGAGCGAGAACACGAGGCAGCGCTACACGGGCATGTGCGAACGGGCGGGCATACCGCTCATTGAAATAGAGGACATGGGAGCGGCGATAGGCAAGCCTGGAAGGATGATTGCCGCGGTTACGGATGAGGGTTTCGCAAGGATGATCGCCGCGGCAAAGGACGCGGCGCGTCAGGAAAAAGACAAAGGGGTGGAATGATGGCAAAAGCGAAGGTAATGGATTCGGCAAAGGCGCTGGAAACGCAGGCGAAGGAGCTGTTTGAAAAGATCAAGCAGTCCCATGCGAGCATGGGGAACACCCTCGCCGAGGTGAGGCACTTCGAAGCCATGCTCATAGAAAAGGAAAGAAACGAGCAAAGGGAGCGCGTGGAGGCTGAGCGCGCGGAGCGGCTCAAGGAACTCCTCGAATCCGAGGGGGACCTCGCCTACCATGTGGGCAGCGACGAACCCGCGGAAGCGGCCGCGCCCGAAGCGCCCGCCGCAAAGGCGGCGCCCGAGCCGGAGCATGTTCCTGCCCCCGCGGCGGAGCCTGCTGCAAAGCAGGAAGAACCCGTGCGGGAAGCGCCAGCCGCGAAGGCGGAAAAGCCCGCGGAAGCTCCGGCGGAGGAAAAGCCCGCGGCATCCGCCGCGCCCGCGCAGGAGAAGCCCGCGCCGAGGCGCAACGAGGGCTATCAGGCGCAGCCTCAGGTGCAAAACGTATACGACAGGCAAAGGGGCCGTGCTCCTTCAGACAGACCGCAGCAGGGCTATCAGCCCCGCACGGACAACAGGCCGCCGCAGCAGGGCGGTTACCAGCAGCGGGATGGATACAGGCCCGGCTATCAGCAAAGGGATGGCTATCAGCCCCGCAGCGACAACAGGCCGCCGCAGCAGGGCGGCTATCAGCAGCAGGGCGGATACAAGCCCCGCGAAGGCGGTTATCAGCAGCGTGACGGCGCAAGGCCCGGCGGGTATCAGCAGCAGGGCGGATACAAACCCCGTGAGGGCGGCTATCAGCAAGGTGGCTATCAGCAGAGCGGGTATAAGCCGCGCGAGGGCGGTTACCAGCAGCAGGGCGGCTTCAG
Organism: Bacillota bacterium; assembly: GCA_023393045.1. Taxonomy (GTDB): domain Bacteria; phylum Bacillota; class Clostridia; order Christensenellales; family CAG-138; genus Phil1. The sequence continues at coordinate 1,880 of JAEWMV010000028.1, forward strand.
GCCCGGCGGCTTTCCGCCGAAGGACGGTTATCAGCCCCGCGACGGCGCAAGGCCCGGCGGCGGCTATCAGCAGAGGCCGCAGGGCGCAAGACCCCATGCCGGGGCGGCTCCCATTGCGCCGCAGCCCGCGCGCGACCCGAACAAGAGCACCCGTCCCCGTACGGGCAAAGAAGACGACAGGCATGTGAAGAACAAAAAGACCCTCATGAAGGAAGCTGCGCCCAGTGCGGGCGCGTGGGACGAGGAGGGCAAATTCGGTTCCCGCAGGAAAAAGAGGCAGCAGGTCATGCAGCCCAGGCCGGAACCCGTGAAGATAGAAAAGGCGGTGATTACCTCGGAGACGATTACGGTAAAGGAGCTTTCCGAAAAAATTGGCAAGCCGGCCGCCGAGATCATCAAAAAGCTGTTCATCCTCGGGATACTTGCGACCATCAATCAGGAGATCGACTTCGACACCTGCTCGCTCATCGCCGCGGACTACGGCATCGAGCTCGAGCAGAACATCGCCAAAACCGCCGAGGACGTGCTGCTCGAGAGCAGCGACGAGAGCGACGCGGACGAAAACCTCATCACGCGCTCGCCCGTGGTGACCATCATGGGTCACGTCGACCACGGCAAGACCTCCCTGTTGGACGCTATCCGCCACAGCAATGTGACCGAGGGCGAGGCGGGCGGCATCACGCAGCACATCGGCGCGTATACGGTGACGAGCAACGGCAGGAGCATCACCTTCATCGACACGCCCGGCCACGAAGCGTTCACCTCCATGCGCGCGCGCGGCGCGCAGGTGACGGACATCGTCATACTCGTGGTCGCCGCGGACGACGGCATCATGCCGCAGACCATAGAGGCCATCAACCACTCCAAGGCCGCCAGCGTACCCATCATCGTCGCCATCAACAAGATGGATAAGGAATCCGCCAACCCCGAGCGCATCAAGCAGCAGCTCACCGAGTACGGGCTCGTTTCCGAGGAGTGGGGCGGCGAGACCATCTGCGTGCCCGTTTCCGCAAAGACCAAAATGGGCCTCGACACGCTGCTTGAAATGGTGCTGCTCGAGGCGGATGTTTTGGAATTGAAGGCGAATCCCGCAAGGCTCGCTAAGGGCACAATAATAGAAGCGGAGCTCGACAAGGGGCGCGGCCCCATCGCCACGGTGCTGGTGCAAAACGGCACGCTCAAGATCGGGGATACCATCGTCGCGGGCACGGCGTACGGCCGCGTGCGCGCCATGGTGGACGACAAGGGCCGCCGCGTCACCGAGGCGGGGCCGAGCACGCCTGTGGAGGTGCTGGGCTTCTCCGAAGTGCCGAGCGCGGGCGACACTTTGAACGTCGCCGAGATCGACAAGCTCTCCCGCCAGGTGGCCGAGGAGAGGCGCGACAAGCAAAAGGCTGAGCAGTTGAAGAGCCTTGCCAAGGTCTCGCTCGACGTATTGTTCGACCAGATCGCCGAGGGCGAGATCAAGGACCTCAACGTCATCGTCAAGGCGGATGTGCAGGGTTCTGTCGAGGCGGTCAAGCAGGCGCTCGAAAAGCTCTCCAACGAGGAGGTGCGCGTCCGGTGCATCCACGGCGGCGTGGGCGCCATTACGGATACGGACATCATGTTCGCCTCCGCATCCAACGCCATCGTCATCGGCTTCAACGTGCGCCCCAGCGCGAGCGCGCGCGCGGCGGCCGAGAAGGAAAAGGTGGACATGCGGCTCTATCGCATCATCTACAATGCGATTGAGGACATACAAAACGCCATGAAGGGCATGTTCAAGCCCGTATTCAACGAGGTGGAGCTTGGCCACGCGTCCGTGAGGGAAACCTTCAAGGTGAGCGGCGTGGGCACCATCGCGGGCGCGTATGTGCAGGAGGGCAAGGTCTCGCGCAGCGCGCAGGTGCGCGTGGTGCGCGGCGGAATCGTGGTGCACGAGGGAAAAATCGCCTCCCTCAAGCGCTTCAAGGACGACGCCAAAGAGGTGGCCGCGAGCTACGAGTGCGGCATAGGCATAGAAAACTTCAACGACCTTCAGGTGGGCGACGTGATAGAAGCCTTCGTGATGGAGGAAGTCAAGCGTTAAACGGAAGATAAAACCATCCCGGGCGCGGAAAGGACTCAACGGCAAAAATGGCAAACATACGATATGACCGCATCAATGAAGAGGTCAAGAAAACCATCAGCGAGGTCGTACGGGACCTGAAGGACCCGCGCGTCTCCCCCATGACCACAATCATGAGCGCGGAGGTCACCAACGACCAGAAGCTCGCTAAAGTGAAGGTCAGCGTTTACGACAAGGACGACGCCGTGCGCGAGGAGACCGTTGCCGCCCTCAACCGCGCGGCGGGTTTCATCCGGCGGGAGCTCGGCCTTCGCATGGAGCTTCGCCAGCTGCCCCAGCTGAAGTTCACGCTCGATAATTCCATCGAGTACAGCGTGCGCATCGCGGGCATACTCCGCGAACTCAAGGGCGAGCGCACGGAGGAATAAGATGGACTCCCTTTTAACCATCGCGCAACTGATTAAAGCGAACGATGAATTCGCAATCGTCGCCCACGTTTCCCCGGATGGGGACACGCTGGGTTGCGTACTCGCGCTCGCGCACGCGCTCAAACGCATGGGAAAGCGCATAGAGGCCGTTTGCGCAAGCCCCGTGCCGCATATCTACGAATTCCTTCCCGGCGCAAAGGACATCCTTTCGCCCGGCGAGGCAAAGCCCGCGCGCGTTGTCATCGCCGTGGATTGTGCGGACGAGGCGCGCATGGACGTGGCGCGTCCGCTTTTTCAGGGAGCGCAGCACACCGTCAACATCGACCACCACATGACCAACAACAGCTACGCGCAGTTCAACCATGTGGACGGGCACGCCGCCGCCACGGGGGAGCTTATCTATAAGCTCATCCTGCAGCTCGGCGAAATTCCGGACGCGGACGAAGCCTCCTGCCTGTACGCCGCGCTCATGTCCGACACGGGCAACTTCGCTTATTCCAACACCACGCCGGACACGCTGCGCATTGCGGCGGAGCTGATGGAGCTTGGCGCGGACAATACCGAAATCAACAGAAGGATATACAGGACGATCCCCCTGCAGAAGCAAAAGCTCCTTGGGCTCGCGCTCACGAAGCTTTCCCTGCACGAGGACGGAAAAATAGGCGTTTCGCGTATCAGCCGCGCGGACATCGTTTCCTGCGGCGCGTCCGACGAGGACGCGGAGGGCATCATCGACCATATAAGGGACATCGAGGGCGTGGAGATCGCGCTTACCGTGCGCGAGGCGGACGCGGGCGTATATAAGGTCAGTCTGCGCTCCAAAGCATATGCGGACGTGGGCGCAATCGCCAAGCGCATGGGCGGCGGGGGACATATGTGCGCCTCCGGCTACACCGCCTATGGCGCTGTGATGGACGAGGCCGCAGACGCGGCGCTCTCGCTTGCCGGGGAAGCGCTGCGCGCATGATGGAAGGCGTCGTCAATCTCTTGAAACCGCCCGGCATGACCTCAAGCGACGCCGTGACGGATATACGGCGTTTGTTCGGCATAAAGCGCGTGGGCCACACTGGCACACTCGACCCGGGCGCTGCGGGCGTGCTGCCCATATGCGTCGGCCGCGCGACAAGGCTTTTTGATTATCTTGTGGACAAGCAAAAGGAATATATCGCGCAGATTCGTTTTGGCGCTGCGACGGACACGCAGGATTCCTACGGAACGGTGACGGAACGCTGCGAGAGGATCGTTTCGCCCGAGGAAGTCATGGCCGTGCTGCCGCGCTTTACGGGCGACATCGGCCAGATCGCACCCATGTACAGCGC
>JAEWMV010000055.1 GCA_023393045.1 Bacillota bacterium
AAGGAGCGCGGGCTGACGTACCTGTTCATCGCGCACGATCTTTCTGTGATGCGCTTCATCTGCGACCGGATCGCGGTGATACGAAAGGGCGTGATCGTAGAGCTGGCGCAGACGGAGAAGCTCTTTGCGCATCCGCTGCATCCGTACACGCGCGCGCTGCTTTCGGCCATCCCCATGCCGGACCCGGATTCCGAGCGGACGAAGGTACTCGAAGTGTACAACCCGGCTTGCCACGACTACTCGGTCGACAAGCCGGAGTGGGTGGAGATCGAGCCGGAGCACTTCGTGCTGGGCAACAAGAAAGAGCTTGCGGTGTACCGCGAAAAGCTGGGATAAACAGAGTGTTGGGGCGGGTCGTGCCAGGATGTTCATGGCATATCCGCCCGCCGTCCGGCGTCGAACTTTACATGCCCCGCGCACGATGTTATACTACCTGTGTGCTGCCGCTGCGCGCGTTGTGCGCGCATGGAAACGGGTGCGAATCCCGTGCGGTCCCGCCGCTGTGAAAGCCGAGCCGCTCGCAATGCCACTGAAAATCGGGAAGGCGCGAGGGACGTTTGAGGCTTGAGCCAGAATACTTGCAGCACGCTTTTTCGTGCATCTCTACGAGCGATGGAGAAGCGCCGCGGCATTGACTTTATCCCCTGTCAAACGCGCAGCTCCGGCATGTGGACATGCCGGAGCTTTTATATGTTCAGAGATTATATATGTGAAAAACGCCTTATCCCCGCACCTGTACTTCCCCGCCCATGCGGGCTTTGCGAAGCAATTTGTAAGAAAGGCAAACAGCTATGCAGCTTCAATCCATCCTTGAGAACATCCAACCCGTAGATAGCGCGGCGTACGCCGCGTGCATCGCACGCTTTGACCAGGTGGCAAAGCCCGTGGGCGGCCTCGGAAGGCTCGAGACGCTGCTCGCCAGGCTCGCCGCCGTCTACGGCAGCGCCGATATCGACATCCCGAAGAAATGCGTGCTGGTGTTCTGCGCGGACAACGGCGTGACGGCGCAGGGCGTATCGCAAAGCGGCCACGAGGTCACGACGGCCATCGCGCGGATGCTCGCAAACAAAAAATCGAGCGTGTGCACCATGGCAAAAGCCTGCGGCGCGGATACATTTCCGGTGGACGTGGGCATGGTGGACACCGTGGAGGGCCTATTCAATCATAAGTTTGCCCACGGCACGGCAGATATTACCCACGGCCCCGCCATGACGAATGAGACGGCGCTTGCGGCGATAGAGCTTGGCGCAGCACTTGTAAAGGAAAAAAAGGAGCAGGGCTACCGGCTCGTCGCCACGGGCGAGGCGGGCATCGGCAACACCACGACCGCAAGCGCCATGGCGGGCGTTTTGCTCCGCCAATCCGTGGACACGGTCACGGGGCGCGGTGCGGGATTGGACAACGAAGGGCTTTCCCGCAAGCGCGCGGCGATCAAAGAAGCCATCCGCATAAACGCGCCCGACCCGGACGCCCCGCTGGATGTGCTTGCAAAGGTGGGCGGGCTGGATATCGCCGCCATGACGGGGGCTTTTCTGGGTGGCGCGCTTTACCGCGTGCCCATCGTGATGGACGGGGTCATTTCCGCCGTGGCGGCGCTCTCCGCAGTGAGGCTCAATCCTTTGGTGCGTGATTATATCATCCCCTCCCACATCAGCGCGGAGCCCGCCTCGCAGATGATATGCGCCGAACTCGAACTGGAGCCCATCCTTCATGCGGACATGCGCCTTGGCGAGGGTACGGGCGCGGTCGCCCTGTTTCCGCTGCTCGATATGGCGGCGGCGGTCTACAACGATGCGGCCACCTTCGCGGACATCGCCGTGGACGCGTACAAGAGGCATCCGTGCTGATCCTCGTCACGGGCGAAAATGGCAGCGGCAAGAGCGCCTATGCGGAAAAGCTCCTGTGCCAAATGGGCGATACGCGCTTCTATATCGCCACCATGATCCCCCACGGGGAAGAGGGCGCGGCGCGGGTGAAAAAGCATCTCGCCCAACGGGCGGGTCTGGGCTTTGTCACGCTGGAACTTCCGTACGCCGTCGGGAACGCCGATGTTGCGCCCGATGCGGCGGTGCTTCTCGAGGATGTGTCGAACCTGCTCGCAAACCGCATGTTCACTCGAAAGGGCACGGCGGAGGAAACGCTCGCGGATATCAAAGCGCTTTATGGACGCTGCCGCACCCTTGTCGCGGTGACGATAAGCGGTCTGGACGCGGCGGCCTACGAAGGGGAAACGCGCGGTTATGTTGCCGCATTGCAATCCCTCAATGACGCACTTTGCGCCGCGGCCGATTTTGTGATGGAAATGCGCGATGGCGTGCCGCATTTTCAAAAGGGAGAGCCTCATGCGATTTTTTGAACCGATGTGGATCATCATCAGCACTTATACTGTTTTGCCCGCGCCGCGCTTTGAGTGGAATGAAAAAAGCATGCGCTTTTCCATCTGCTTTTTGCCGCTTGTGGGGCTCATCATAGGCGCGGCGCTCTACCTTTGGGCATGGCTTTCAGAAACGCTCGGTATCGACGGCGTGCTCTTCGCCGCCGCTGCGGCGGCGCTCCCGCTGCTTTTGACGGGCGGCATCCACATGGATGGTTTTATGGATACGGCAGACGCGCTCGCCTCTAACCAGCCGCGCGAACGCAAGCTTGCCATACTCAAGGATTCGCACACGGGCGCGTTTGCGGTGATCTATTGCGGCATCTATTTGATTTTAAGTTTCGGACTGTACCACGCGCTGTTTCAAACACAGGTGCTGCCTGTGGTTTGCCTCGGCTTTATTCTATCGCGGGCGTTGTCCGCGCTGACTGCGCTCACGCTCCCCAACGCGCGAAAAGTCGGCATGCTCAACGCCTTTACCGAGCACGCGCAAAAGCGCGCCGCCGTCGCCGCCATGCTCATCGTCGTATTGCTTTCAATACTCTTCATGGTATGGGTTGCGCCCTCGGCCGGCGGCTTCGCGGCGTGCTTCTCGCTCCTCGCATTTCTCCTTTACCGCCGCATGGCAATGAAGCAATTCGGCGGCGTAACGGGCGATACCACAGGCTTTTTCCTGCAGACCTGCGAGCTGGCGCTGCTCCTTGGCGCTTATGTCGGGAGCCTGCTGTGAAAACGTTCTGTGCCTTTTCCACGTTCTCCCTATGCGCGGGCTTCCTGCTCGACCTGCTCCTCGGCGACCCGCAGGGCTGGCCGCACATCGTGCGCGGCATCGGCGGGCTTATTTCTGCCTTGGAAAAGGCGTTTTACCCTATGCAAAACAGGCGCCTCGGCGGCGCGCTGCTCGCATTGTCCGTGTTGCTTATCTGCACGGCGCTGCCTGCGGCGATTCTCTATTTTGCGTGGCGGCTGTCGCCCTGGGCATATTTTGCCTTGGAGGCGCTTTTGTGCTGGCAATTCCTCGCCCTCAGGAGCCTCAAGGCCGAAAGCCGCAATGTGTACGACGCGCTTGAGAAGAACGACCTCCCCGCCGCGCGCAAGGCGGTTTCCATGATCGTGGGCCGCGATACGGCGGCCCTGGACGAGGCGGGCGCGACGCGCGCCGCCGTGGAAACCGTGGCCGAAAACGCCTCGGACGGCGTGATCGCGCCGCTCTTCTACCTTATGCTCGGCGGGGCGGTATTCGGCATGTTTTACAAAGCGGTCAACACCATGGACTCCATGATCGGCTATAAGAATGAGCGTTATATGGACTTCGGCCGCTTCGCCGCGAAGCTGGACGACGTGATGAACTACCTCCCCTCTCGCTTAAGCGCGCTTCTCATGATCGCGACAGCGCGCCCCTGCGGCCTGGACGCGAAGGGCGCATGCCGCATCTGGAAGCGCGACCGCCGCAAGCACGCGAGCCCCAACTCCGCGCAGACGGAAGCCGCCATGGCGGGGGCGCTCAATGTGCGCCTTGCGGGGAACGCGTACTATTTCGGCAAGCTTTATGAAAAGCCTTATATCGGGGACGATCTGCGGCCCATTGAGCCGCGGGATATCCTGCGTGCGCATAAGCTCCTTTACGCGGCCTCGCTCCTCATGTTTTTGCTTGCACTTATCCTAAGGGGGTGCTTGTATGCTGCGCTATGAGCACGGCGGCGATATTTACGCCAACGCGGGAATCCGCCTGGATTTTTCCGTCAACACCAACCCGTTGGGCATGCCCGAGGCGGCAAGGCGGGCGCTTTTTGACGCGACGGACGCGCTCGCCCGCTACCCCGACCCGCAATGCCGCGCCCTGCGCCAAGCCCTCGCAAAAAAGCACGGCGTCGCGCCCGATATGTTCCTGTGCGGCAACGGCGCCGCGGATATGATTTTCCGCGTCTGCGCCTGCCTGAAGCCGAAAAAGGTGCTCACCCTCGCACCCACCTTTTCGGAGTACGAGCGACCCGTGAAGCTCTTCGGCGGCGAAATGCTTGAATACCGCCTGAAAGAAACGGAAGGCTTCGCGTTGACGGAGGATATCCTCGGCGCGCTGACGACCGATATCGAGCTGCTCTTTTTGTGCAATCCCAACAATCCAACCGGCAGACTGGCGTCCCCCGAACTTCTTTACCGCATCGTTAAGGCTTGCGCACAAAACGGCACGCTCCTTATGGTGGACGAGTGCTTTATCGGCTTCACGGACGGCCAGTCCATGGTTCCGCTGCTTGAAGAATTTCCGAACCTGCTTATCCTCAACGCCTTCACCAAGCTCTACGCGCTTGCGGGGCTGCGGCTCGGATACCTCATGTGCGCGGACACGGCGCTTGTATCCCGCATCGCGGCCTTCGGCGCGCATTGGAGCGTTTCCGCAGCGGCGCAGGCGGCGGGGCTCGGCGCGCTTGAGGAATCCGCATGGGCACAGCGCACGCGAAGCCTTATCAAAACAGAGCGCGCATACATGCGCGAAGCTCTTGCGGCTTTGGGCCTCATGGTATTCCCTTCCGACGCGAATTTCCTGCTCGTAAAAAGCCCTGCGCCGCTCTATGAGCCGCTGAAGGAGCGCGGCATCCTCGTGCGCAGTTGCGCGAATTTTACGGGGCTGGATGAGCGTTTCATCCGCATCGGGCTCAAAACACGAGAAAAGAACGAGGCGCTCCTTCGCGCCATTGAGGAGGTCATCCGTGACTAAAGCCATCATGGTGCAGGGAACCATGTCCAACGCGGGCAAAAGCCTGCTCTGCGCGGGGCTTTGCCGCGTATTCAAGCAGGACGGCTATCGCGTTGCGCCTTTTAAAAGCCAGAACATGGCGCTCAACTCCTTCATCACGGAAGAGGGGCTTGAAATGGGCCGCGCGCAGGCGGTGCAGGCAGAGGCGGCGGGTGTCGAGCCGAGCGTGCGCATGAACCCGATCCTTTTAAAGCCTGTCACGAACATGGGTTCGCAGGTGATCGTCAACGGCGAGGTGCGCGGCAACATGAGCGCGCGCGAGTATTACGCCATGAAGCACACGCTCGTGCCGGACATCATGGCGGCGTATGCCTCCCTCGCCGCCGAAAACGACATCATCGTGCTCGAGGGCGCGGGCAGCCCGGCGGAAATCAATCTGAAGAAGGGCGATTTCGTCAACATGGGCATGGCGAAGCTCGCAAAAGCACCCGTGCTGCTCGTGGGCGATATCGACCGCGGCGGCGTATTCGCGCAGCTTTACGGCACCATCGCCCTGCTCGATCCGGATGAGCGCGATATCGTCAGGGCCACCGTCATCAACAAATTCCGCGGGGATGTGAAGCTGCTGGGCGACGGCCTTGCCATGCTTGAAAACCTCACCCATAAGCCTGTGGCGGGCGTGCTGCCCTATCTCAATGTGGACATCGACGATGAGGACAGCCTTTCCGAGCGGCTCACCCGCAAACGGACCGACGCGGTATTGGATATCGCGGTCATACGGCTGCAGCGCCTCTCAAATTTTACAGACTTTGCCGCGCTCGAGGCGACGCCCGGCGTGGGCGTGCGCTATGTCCGCGCGCCCAAAGAGCTTGGCGCGCCCGACCTCGTGATATTGCCCGGCACCAAAAGCACCATTTCCGATTTGAAGTGGCTCCGTCAATGCGGCCTTGAGGCGGCGATCAAAAAGCTTGCCGCGCAGGGCACGCCCGTTTTCGGCGTGTGCGGCGGCTATCAGATGCTCGGGGAGCGCATTTCGGACGCAGAGGGCGCGGAGGGCGGCGGCGAGATCGACGGCATGGGGCTTCTGCCCGTCTCTACCGAGTTCACCGGCGAAAAGCGCCGCACCCGCGTAACAGGCCGGGTCTTGGGCGTGGGCGGCGTTCTCGCGGCGTTGGGCAGCACGGATGTGGAGGGGTATGAAATTCACATGGGTTGCACGACGCTGTATAAAGGGGCAAAGCCCTTTGTTTTACTGGACAATGGAACGGAGGACGGCTGCCAAAGGGACAACCTCTACGGAACATACCTCCACGGCTTTTTCGATTCGGCCTCCTGCCGGGAGGCGCTTTTGAACGCGCTTTGTCAGAGGAAGGGTGTCTCCCTTACCGCGAGCGCCTTTGACCTGAAAGCTTACAGGGAAAGTCAGTACGACGCACTGGCGCAGGCCCTGCGCGAACACCTTGACATGAAGCTGATCTATCGCATTCTGGAGGGGGGCTATGAAGAAAGCGCTTGAAAACGTGCTGCCGAAGGAAGAAAAGGCGGCGGCAATGCTGCAGCCGCCATCGTAAACGTGCTGACGTATGGAATTGTTTCATAACCCGGCCGCCGCGCAATTGTTTAGCGGCCATTCGAAGGCGCCCCGCGCCGCCGCGCGCGGCCTCAAGCGGGATCGCACGGCGTCACGGCTCCTCCTCTACGCCCTTCGCGGGCAGAAGCACTTCGATCGTGGTGCCATGGTTTGGGGCGCTTTTTACGCGGATGCTCCCGTGCGCCAGCGCGAGGATGCGTTTGGTGAGCGCGAGGCCGAGGCCGACCCCGTCGGAGGATTGCGCAGGGCTTCCCTGATAGAATGCGTCGAACATATGCGCGCGCGTTTCCTCGTCCATGCCGATGCCGCTGTCCGCCACGCGCACAAGCACATCATCGCCGCGCTTTTCCAGAGAAACGGTAATTTTCCCTCCCGATGGCGTAAACTTGACGGCATTTTCAATGAGGTTCTGCCAGATTTGGCCGATGAATTCCTTTGCCCCGCAATAGGAAACGGGGGTCAGCACCGGTATCATTTCGATCCGTTTTGCGTACCAGACCGGCTCGAGAAAAATAATGGTCTTCCTGATCTGCTCGTCCAGCGAAAAAACCGTTTGGGGTATTTCCGCGCCTTGGTTCTCCAGTCTGAACAGCTCCAGCATTTTGTTGACGAGATTGGTGAGCGCGTCCGTCTTCTGCACGATAATTTCTGAATAATAAGCGCGCTTCTGGGGCGACGCCTCCTCGCCGAGCAGCTGCGCGTAGCCGCGGATGGCGGAAAGCGGCGTTTTGAACTCGTGGGATACGCCGGACGCAAAGCCTTTTGAGAGCAGCGCCTGTTTGTCCAATTGCTCCACCATATCGTTGAAACTGATGACGAGCTCGCCCATTTCCTTTTCTTTCGGGATATCCAAATGCAGGGAGAAATCGCCCGCCGCCACGCGCCGGGAGGCGTCGCTCAACTCCCGCACACTCTTGAAAACAAAATGGTTCCCGAGCACCGAAACGATGCCCGTGGATATCACGACGCTGATGATCAGCGCCCACAGGAGCAGCCGGTCGAGCGTGAGCTCCTGAAAGCGGACGAGCTCCGTGCGGATGTTGAGCACCCAGCTCCCGTAGAGCAGTCCCGCGGAGAGGGTCATTACCAGAAAAGAAAAAGCCGTCAGATAGAAAATCATCGGAAGCTTGCTCGGTTTCCTGCGCGCGCGTGCGTTTTTCATTTCACCACCGCCTTATAGCCCAAGCCCCGCACGGTCACGATTTTAAATTCGGGATAATCCCCAAACCGGGCGCGCAGTTTGCTGATGTGGACATTGATGGTCTTCTCGTCGCTGTCCGAATCGTATCCCCAGATTTCATCCATGATTTCAAAGCGCGTGAAGACCCGGCCCGGATAGGAAAGCAATTTGAACAGCAGAAAAAACTCCTTCGGGGGCAACACCTGCACATCCTCGCCGCGCATAACGCACAGCGCGTCCGCGTCCAGCGTCGCCATGCCGATGGCAAGCCTGCGTTCGCTCGCGATTTTCGCCCGGCGCAGCAGAGCTTCCACGCGCAGCGCCATCTCCTTCACATTGATGGGCTTGACCATGTAATCGTCCGCGCCGCCGGAAAAACCGTACGCCTTGTCCTCATATTCCCCCTTCGCGGTGACGAAAAGCACGGGGAGCCGCATGTTTGCGCCGCGGATAGCCGAAAGCAGCGCGTATCCGTCCACTCCGGGCATCATGATGTCCGAAACGACAAGGTCGATATGCGTTTGATCCAGAAGTTTGAGCGCGGCGGCGCCATCCGGCGCGGTAACCGTCTTATACCCGCGGTTGACCAGCACCGTCTGCATGAGCGCGCAAAGGTCCGCGTCATCCTCCACGATCAGAATTTTCGGCATGGATGCTCCCTTTCTCCCAGGTTCCCTAATATTATAGCCCAACGCGGCGCGAAAGCCAATTCCCTGCGGCAGATGGCGCATGTTAACCTTCGCTTAACGTTGACGCTTATAATGATACATCTGGGGCAATAATTGGGGGAGCGGCTCGAATCGCAGTCATGTGCGCCTTGCCCCATCCAGACCGCAAACAGGGAGGAGCCTTATGAAACACATTCCCAACATGCTCACGTTCGCCCGCATCCTGCTCTCCCCACTGCTGCTGATAACGGAGCCTTTTACGGCGCCGTTTTACGTGCTCTACGGCCTGTGCGGGCTGACCGATTTTCTGGACGGAAAACTCGCCCGCCGCCTTCACGCGGCAAGCAGGGCCGGGGCTTCGCTTGACAACATCGCGGACTACACGCTCATGGGCTGCACGCTGGTCAAGGTGCTGCCGGCGCTCAGGCTCACGCTTTGGGTGCTTTGCTGGGCCCTCGTCATGCTGGCCGCGCATCTGGCCTCCTCCGTGATTGCCTTCGTAAAATACAGGAAAATCATCGTGCTGCATACGATTGCGAACAAGGCGGTCGGAGCGGCCTGCTATAGCGTCCCGATTCTGGCCGGTTTTGTTGGGCACTCCCTTCTCATCGGCGCCGTGTGCGCCCTCGCCTGCTTTTCCGTGGGCGAGGAGTTGTATCTGATCATCACATCCACGCGGCTTGAGCCGGACGTCCGGGGCGTGCTGTTGAGCAACGACGGAATCCACCGCGGCTATGCCGACGCCGACGCCGCGCGCGAAGAGGACAGATCTATCTGAAGTCAGGTATCGGCAAGCGACATGATCCGTCCGGAAACGACGGTTTTTTCTTTGCGGCGTTACTTCATAACAGCCCTTCCATATTGCTGCAGATTTCCGCAAGGCGCAGCACTTCCGCTTTAAGTCGGCTCAAGCCGAGCTCTGTGGCGCGATAGTATTTTTTCCTGCCGGCCTCTTTCGTCGATACGATGAACTTACTCTTTTCAAGTTTACAAAGCGTTTGATAGATCGTTCCTGCGCCCAGCGCGATGCGTCCCTGCGTGATGCGTTTCGTGTAGAGCATGATCCCGTAGCCATGCCTTTCCTCCTGCAAAGCAAAAAGGATATACATCATCGTTTCGCTCATGGGCAAAAGATTGCTTGCCATACCATCACCTCATACATCACGCTAAACTGTATCATATCTAATTGCATCATATTATGATGTATAGACTATATATCGCGCCGTGATGTATGTCAAGAGAGGGACACAAAAAAGCGCCGGATTCTCGACGCTTTTCAATTCCCCCCTATCCCCCATGCACCAGCG
>JAEWMV010000079.1 GCA_023393045.1 Bacillota bacterium
CACTATGGCGGCTTGCGTCGGCGTCATCGCCGAATACAACCCGTTCCACAACGGCCACGAATATCAGCTCGCGCGCGCAAGGGAGCTTGCGGGCTGCGAGCATGTCGCAGTCGCCATGAGCGGCAGCTTCACGCAGCGCGGCGAGCCCGCCTGCGCGGATAAGTTCACGCGCGTGAAATGGGCGCTCCGGCACGGCGCGGACATTGTGTTCGAGCTGCCCGCGGTCTTTGCCCTCGCAAACGCGGAACGTTTTGCAAAGGGCGGCGTGGCGCTGCTCGCCGAGAGCGGCATCGTGGAGGCGCTGAGTTTCGGCGCGGAAGACGCGAACGTGGAATTGCTGCGAAAGCTTGCCGCCATGACCGCACACGAGTGCGGCGCGCTCAGGGAAAGGCTCGACTTTTACCTTTCCACGGGCAAATCCTTCCCCGCGGCGCGCGCGGCGGCCTGCGCGGACATGCACGGCGACGAGAAGCTCAGCACAGCCTTCCTTTCCCCCAACAACATACTGGGCATCGAATACATCAAGGCCATCGACGCGGCCTGTCCCGCCATGCGCCCCCTGCCCGTTTCCCGGCGCGGCGCGGCGCACGACGCGGACATGCCCGCCGGGCGCTATGCGAGCGCGTCCTCCCTTCGCGCGGCGCTTGAACAATGCGACATGGCCATGTTCCGCTCCTGCGTGCCGGAGGATGTCTATGAGGATGCGAAGCGCCTCGTCCACACGCTTCGCGCGCCGTGCACCGCCTCCGCCCTGACGGACGCTTTTATTTATGCAATAAGAAGACTTTCCCCAGAACAGCTCGAACGCCTGCCAGATGTGGCGGAGGGACTTGAAAACGCGATCTATCGCGAGGCGCGCGCCTGCACGACCTATCAGGAACTGCTTTTATCCCTCAAGTCCAAGCGCTACACCGCGGCGCGCCTTCGGCGTATACTCGCCTGCGCGCTCGTGGGCATCACCAAGGACATCGTGCGCGCGTGCCCCGCGCCGCCATACCTTCGCGTGCTGGGCGTAAGGAAGGACGCGATCGCCCTGCTCTCGCGCCTGTCCAATCGCGCGTCGCTCCCCGTCATAACGGGCAAGGCGGATTACGACGCGCTCGATGAAAGCGCGAGAACGATATTTGACATCGACCTTTTCGCGGGCGAACTGCTCGCCATGGCCGCCCCTTCCCCCCACGCGGCGGAATATGAATTTGCAAGGCCTCTCCTGACCGTTTAGCTTGCCATATCACACGGTGCGCGCGGCATACATTGATGTATGAAGAAGCGCATCGTTTTTTTTGTGTGCGCCGCATTGTGCGCGCTGTTCATCGCCTTCAACAGTGAGGCGGCCGAAGCCGCGCGCGCGGGCTTCGCGCTCTGGCAGAACGTGCTGCTTCCCTCCCTGCTGCCCTTTTTCATATGCGCGCGCATCATGCAGGGCAGCGGCGCGGTAGAGCCTTCCGACCCGGTGGCGCTCTTCGCGCTCTCCTTCATATCCGGCGCGCCCTCCGGCGCGCGGCTGTGCGCCGCCTTCGCGCCCGGGAAAAACTGCCCGCACGGGCCCACGCTCGTCGCCGCGTCCCTCAATGCGCTAAGTCCGGTCTTCGTCTGCGGCGCATATGCCGCGGTGATGCTCGGCGCACCTGCGCTTGCCGTGCCGCTTATGGCGGGGCAGCTGGTCAGCGCCCTCGTCTTTTTCGCGTTCTTCATCCGCGGGGGCGCGCTCGACATGACAAAGCACGAAGTGCTGCGTGAGCGCATACCCCTGTCCCGGCTTTTTATCAGCTCGATCGAGGATGCCATGCTGGGGCTTCTGAGCATATGCGGCACGGTGGTGTTTTTCAGCGTTTTGAAAGCCATGCTCGACGTAACGGGCGCCGCGGCCGTGCTTACCTGGCCCCTGCGAAAGCTCGTCGCCGCCCTCGGCGGCGCGGAAGGCGCGGTGGAAGCCATGCTCTCCGCCCTCATCGAGATCGCCTCCGGCACAAGCGACCTCGCAGGCTCCGGCATGGGCCTTCGCGCCCTCGTCGCGGCGTCCGCCTTCGCGTTCTCCTTCGGGGGCTTATGCGTGGCGGTGCAATCGATGCTTTTCATGCGCATCCACCTAGGCAAATATCTTCTTGTCAAGCTCGCGCAGGGCGCGCTCTCCGCCCTCATCGCCTTCCTCGTGTTCCCGCTTTGCGCGAGGGGCGTCACGCCGACAGGGATAGGCCTTGACGAGGTGATGGCAAACGCGCTTTCCGCCTGCGCCCTTTTTGCCGTTTCCGCCTTCGGCATGGCGCTCGTGCTGCTGCTTTGCGCCGTGCGGCGGCGGACGGGGGGAAATGCAGGGGAGGATGCGTAGGGGACGCGGGCGGATAATATCCGCCCCAGCAAATTATACAAATAACGAATGAATATCAAATATTGAAAGATGAATAATTGCTGAAAAACGTCCGCAGTGCAGACGTTCTCCATATAGTTATTCACTATTCACTATTACCTATTAGCTGTAATTATCAATTATTCTTCGTCGTCATCAAAGCGCATGTCCTCGGCCTTTTTCTTCTTGCCAAAGAGCCTTGAGAAGATGGAGCCGGTCTCCTCTTCCTCCTCGTCGTCATAATCGTAATCGAGCTCGTTCTCGGGCATGGGCGCGGCGGCCGCCTGAACGCGCGCGCTCGGCACGGGGGCGGCGGGGGCCGGAACCACGGGCGCGGCCGCGGGCCGGTTGAGCGGGGCTTCGGGCAGGGGCTGCACAGCGGGCGGTTCCCTGTCCGTGCGCACGTCGAGATCCTTCCTGTTGATGGCGACGAGCTGCTTGTACTCGGTGAGGAAGTTCTCAAGGTCGCGCAAAACGTCGTCCGCGTACTTCTTGGCGTTGTCAAACACCATGGCGGCGTTCGCTTCCGCCTTCATCGCAAGCAGCTTTGCGCGCCTTTGCGCCTCCTGGAATATCTCGTCCTCGGAAATGAGCCTTTCGTACTCGGCCTGCGCCTTCTGATTGATGCTCTGCGCGTTGGCGTTGGCCTTGATGAGCAGCGCCTCCACGTCCGCCTGCGCCTTGGCGACAAGCTCCTTGGCGTGCTCCTCTGCGTTGTCGATCATGGTTTGCGATTCGATAATGACGGAGTTAGCCCGGCGTATATCCTCGGGTATGGTGACCTTGAGGTCGCCGAGAAGATCCTTCACCTCGTCCGCGTTGATCAGGCGCTTGTTCGCGCCGCCGCCGATCTTGGGCTTGGGGCTTGTTTCCACAAGCTCCTCAAGCTGGCCGATGATGGTGAATATCTGCATGTTCTGTACGTTATTGCTCATCGTTTTTCAACCTTTCCGAGACGTATTTATTTATGCTTTCCGGCACGAGCGTGCCGATGTCCGCACCATAGCGCATCATCTCCCTAACAGCGCTGGAACTGATGTGCGCAAGCCCTGCGTCGCAGTTGAGGTACACGGTTTCCACCCCGGGCGCAAGCAGCCTGTTGTAGACCTCCATTTCGGCCTCGTACTCATAGTCCGCCGCGCGCCGAAGGCCCCGTACGATGTACTTCGCGCCGACATCCCGCGCATAACGGGCGGTCAGTCCGTCGAAGCTTTCCGCCGCCGCATTGCCAAGTCCCGCCTCGGCGATGGCAAGCCGTATCATCTCCACCCGCTCCCTTATGCCGAAGCGGGCGCGCTTGGATGAATTGTCCGCCACGCACACGCGCACCTCGCCAAAGAGTCCGCACGCCCGTTTGAGGATGTCCAAATGCCCGAGCGTGAAGGGGTCGAAGCTGCCCGGAAAAATCGCGAGGGTTTTCATCTTCAAGCCTCCCTGTAAAACGAAAGCGCCGCTTCGCCGTAGCTTCTCCTGTCCGCCAAGACAAAACCCCGCGGGGCTTCAATCGTCTCCTTTGACCTGTGTTCCGCCGCGATGACGAAGCCGGGATTAAGCGCGTTCGCGCAAAGGATCGCTTCCATTGCGGCGGGGATGAAGCCGCTGTTGTAGGGCGGGTCGAGGAACGCCACATCAAAGCGCCATCCCTGCGCCGCCGCGCGCCGTACGCAAAGCGCGTGATCGAGGCAGGTGAGCGTCGCCCTCTCGGCGAAGTCAAGCTTTTTCACGTTCGCCTCCACGATGCGCAACGCCTCGCGCGAGGAATCGTTGAGTAGAACGCGCTTCGCGCCGCGCGAGAGCGCCTCGAGCCCCAGCGCGCCGGAACCCGCGAAAAGGTCGAGCACGACCGCGTCCGGAATCTCGAACTGGAGAATCCCAAAGAGCGACTCGCGCACCCGGTCGAGCGTGGGCCGCGTGGCCGCGCCCTTGGGGGCCTGTATAACGGTCCCCCGCTTTTCGCCCGCGATTATGCGCACCCTTCGCCCCAGCCTTTCATCGTGTTATTGTACCATCGCAGATATGATGCGTACAAGCGTTATTGTGGATTCTTAACAATAATTCCATCGTTTGTCACCACAAAATCCATGCGCACGTCCCATTCCCCCGCCGGTATACAGGGGAAAAGCTGGCAGGAATACGCAAGCCCCGCCTTTGCGCCGTGAAAGTTTTCAAGCAGCCTGTCGTAATAGCCCGCGCCGCGCCCCAAACGGTTGCACGCGCGGTCGAAGGCAAGCCCCGGTATGAGCGCGAAGTCGATTTCATCGGGCATGATATGCCCGCACCTCGCGGGATTGGGTTCCCGTATGCCGTACGCGCCTTGCAAAAAGTCCTCCTCGCAGCGCGCGAGGTAGAGCGCGAGGCCGCGGTTTTCCACGCACAGCGGGAACGCCACACGCTTGCCCTCCCTTCGTGCAAGCGCCACGAGCGGCATGGGCGAGCACTCGCCCCGTATGGGTTGATACGCGAGTATCGTGCCTGCCTGCCTGTACGCGCCGAGGGTCGCCGCATGGGCGCAGGCGATTTTAGACAGGTTTTGCCTTTCCTCCTCGCCCAGCGCGCGGACGGCGTCCTTGGCCCTTTGCCTGTAAGTTTGTTTATCCGCTTCGCTCACTTTTCCTCGTGCGCCACCGCGCCGTCCACGAAGGTCAACACGCAGCGCGTACGGAAGTCGAGCGGATGGCCATTGAACACGGCGATGTCCGCGTCCTTGCCCGCACTGAGCGAACCCACGCGGTCATCTATGCCCGATATGCGCGCGGCGTTGATGGTGATAGAGCGAAGCGCCTCGCTTTCGGGCAGACCCTCGCGCACGGCGAGCGCGGCGCAGATGGGCAGATACTGCTGGGGGATGACGGGCGAATCGGTCATGAGCGCGAAGGGGATGCCGTTTTCCCAAAGCTTGCGCGGCGCCTCGAAGGTGAGGTTCCTCAGTTCGATCTTGCTGCGGTCGGTGAGAAGCGGCCCGATGATGATGCCCGCGCCCTGCTCGTCGATCGCCTGCCTGATGAACTTGGGTATCATGTAGCCTTCCGTACAGTGGTCGAGCGTGAAGCGCACGTTGAATTCCTTGCAGATGCGTATGGCGGTGAGGATGTCGTCCGCGCGGTGGGCGTGGATCTTGAGCGGCAGCTCGCGGCGGAGAACCTTGACCATCATCTCCTTGCCAAAGTCGCGCTCCGGCGTCTTGTCCGCATCCTTTTCGCCGCGCGCGAGCTTCTTTTCATACTCCTGCGCGTCGAGCAGGGCCTTTCTGAAAATCGCGGCCGTGGCCATGCGCGTTTCGGGCGTTTTGTCGTGCGAGCCGTACACGCGCTTGGGATTCTCGCCGAAGGCGGCCTTCATGGCGACGGGAAAACGCAGGATCATGTCGTCCATCGAGTCCCCGTAAGTCTTCATGGCGACGAACTGACCACCGATCACATTGGCGCTGCCGGGTCCCGTCACGCAGGTGGTGACACCCGCGGCGCGCGCTTCCTCAAAGCAGCGGTCATAAGGATTGATGGCGTCTATCGCGCGAAGCTCCGGCGTAACGGGATTGGTGCACTCGTTGCCGTCCGCGCCGGCGTGGCCGATGGAATCCTCCCACATGCCGATGTGGCAGTG
>JAEWMV010000169.1 GCA_023393045.1 Bacillota bacterium
GTCTCCGGCGGCCTGCACGGCGTGGGGCTGAGCGTGGTCAACGCGCTTGCCTCCCATCTGCACGTGGAGGTCAGGCGCGACAACAAGCTCTATTCGCAGGATTACGTCAACGGCGACCCGCAGGGCCCGGTCGAGGTCGTGGGGACCTATGAGGGGAATGAGAGCGGCACAAGCGTTACCTTCCTCGCCAACGCGGACATTTTCGACGAGGTCAACTATAACTTCGACACGCTCACCGACCGCATGCGCGAGCTTGCCTTTTTAAACGGCGGGCTTCGCATCACCGTCACCGACGAGCGCGTGGAGGATGGTGCGGACGCCGTTGTGAGGAGTTTCCATTACGAGGGCGGCATCGTGAGCTTTGTCAAGCACATCAACCGCAAAAAGACGGTGCTGCATGAGGACCCCATTTATATTCTGGCCTCGCGCGACAGCGCGGATAAGGGGGAGCACGCAACCCTCGAGGTCGCCATCCAGTATAACGACGACTATAACGAAAACGTTTTTACCTTCGCCAACAACATCAACACCGTCGAGGGCGGCAGCCACCTCGTGGGCTTCAGGAGCGCCATGACGCGCGCCGTCAACGACTACGCGAAGAAGTATAAATACCTCAAGGACACGGACGAGGCCTTAAAGGGCGAGGACATCCGCGAGGGGCTTTCCGCCATCGTGAGCGTCAAGCTCGAGGAGCCGCAGTTCGAGGGGCAAACGAAAACCAAGCTTGGCAACGCCTACATCCGCTCCATGGTGGACAGCGCCGTGAGCGACGGGCTCAATACATACCTTGAGGAAAACCCGCAGGCAGCGCGCCTGCTCGTTGACAAGTGCATCACCGCCGCGCGCGCGCGCGACGCCGCGAGGAAAGCGCGCGAGCTTACGCGCAGAAAAACCGCACTCGATATCACCTCCCTGCCCGGCAAGCTCGCCGACTGCACGGAGAGCGACCCCGCCAAGTGCGAAATCTTTCTCGTCGAGGGGGACAGCGCGGGCGGCAGCGCCAAGCAGGGCAGAAACCCCGCCTTTCAGGCGATACTGCCCTTACGCGGCAAAATACTCAACGTCGAGAAGGCGCGCATGGATAAAATCCTCGCCAACAACGAGATCAAAGCCATGATCACGGCCTTCGGCGCGGGCATCGACGACGAGTTTGACGTATCAAAGCTGCGCTATCACAAGATCGTGTGCATGACGGACGCGGACGTGGACGGAAGCCATATCCGTATCCTGATGCTGACCTTCTTTTTCCGCCATATGCGCCCGCTCATCGAGCAGGGTTATGTGTATATCGCCCAGCCGCCGCTCTACCGCGTCACGCGCGGGGGCAACATGTGGTACGCCTACTCGGACGAGGAATTGAACGCCCTGCTCGAGCAGATCGGCCGCGAGCCCAAGCCCCTCATCAACCGCTACAAGGGTCTTGGCGAGATGAACCCCGATCAGCTTTGGGATACCACCATGGACCCGGAAAAACGCATCATGCTGCGCGTGAACCTCGAGGACGCCATACGCGCGGACGAGATCTTCACTGTGCTCATGGGCGACAAGGTCGACCCGCGGCGCGAGTTCATCGAGCAAAACAGCAAATTAGTTGAAAACTTGGACGTTTGATTGAGGTAATATGATGGACGAAAAGACGGTTGCAAAAATACTTCCTTTGGATATCGAGCACGAAATGAAGCGCAGCTTCATTTCCTACGCCATGGCGGTCATCATCGACCGCGCCCTGCCGGACGTGCGGGACGGCCTCAAGCCCGTCCACAGGCGCATCCTCTTCTCGATGGACGAGCAGGGCTTCACCGCCGACAAGCCTTTCCACAAGAGCGCGCGCATCGTGGGCGACGTGTTGGGTAAATACCATCCGCACGGCGATTCCTCCGTGTACGACGCGATGGTGCGCCTCGCGCAGGACTTCAACACGCGCTATCTTCTTGTAGAAGGGCAGGGCAACTTCGGCTCTGTCGACGGGGACAGCGCGGCGGCCATGCGCTATACCGAGGCGCGCCTCTCCAAGCTTTCCGACGAAATGATGGCCGACATCGGCAAGAACACGGTCGATTTCTACCCCAACTTCGACGAAACGCTCATGCAGCCCTCCGTGCTGCCCAGCCGCTATCCGAACCTGCTGGTCAACGGCTCGGGCGGCATCGCCGTGGGCATGGCGACCAACATCCCCCCGCATAATCTGGGCGAGGTCATAGACGCGTATGTGGCGATGATCGACAATCGGGACATCACCGTAGAGGAGCTCATGGGCTACATACCCGGCCCGGACTTCCCCACGGGCGCGATGATCATGGGCAACGCGGGCATACGCCAGGCGTACCGCACGGGGCGCGGGCGCATCATCGTGCGCGCAAGGGCGGAAATTGAGGAGATGAGCGGCGGAAAAAGCCGCATCGTGGTCACGGAGATCCCCTATCAGGTCAACAAGGCGCGCCTTGTTGAGAAGATCGCCGAGCTCGTGCACGACAAGCGCGTGGAGGGAATTTCCGCGCTGCGCGACGAGACGGACCGCCACGGCATGCGCATCGTAATTGAATTGAAGCGCGACGTGAACGCCAACGTCATATTGAATCAGCTCTATAAGCACACGCAGATGCAGGACACCTTCGGCGTGATCATGCTCTGCCTCGTGGACGGCGAGCCGAAGGTTTTGAACCTGCGCGACATGCTCTATTACTACCTGCGCTTCCAGCAGGAGGTGGTTACGCGCCGCACGCAGTATGATCTCGACCGCGCCAAGGAGCGCTTGCACATACTCGACGGCCTGCTCATTGCGCTCGACAACATTGACGAGGTTGTGGACACGATTAAAAGGAGCGAGAGCGTGCCCGCCGCAAAGGCGGCGCTGTGCGCCCGTTTCGCTTTAAGCGAAAAGCAGGCGCAGGCCATCCTCGACATGCGCCTCGCGCGCCTGACGGGCCTGGAGCGCGAGAAAATCATCGAAGAGAGGGACGAGCTCATCAAGACCGTCGCCTATTACGAGAGCATCCTCGCGGATGAGAGCATCCTTTTGTCCATCATCCGTCAGGAGATATTGGAAATCCGCCGCAAGTTCGCGGACGAGCGCCGCACGGAGATCGCCCCGGCGAGCGACGATATCGATTTGGACGATATCATTCAGGAAGAGGACATGGCCGTGACCATGACGCATCTGGGCTATGTCAAGCGCATCACGCCGGATACGTATCGCGCGCAAAACCGCGGCGGCAAGGGCGTCATCGCGCAGGCGACGCGCGAGGAGGACTTTGTGGAACACCTCTTCGTGACGAGCACGCACAACAACATTATGTTTTTTACAAACACGGGCCGCGCCTTCAAAATAAAGTGCTACAATCTGCCCGAGCCCGGGCGCACCGCCAAGGGCATGGCCATCGTGAACCTCCTGCAGCTTGCGGGCGGCGAAAAGATCACCGCCATGTTCCCCGTGAGCCGCGAGGAGGAGGGCGAATACCTGGTGCTTGCCACGCGCTTTGGCGTGATTAAAAAGACGCCCATGAGCGATTTTGACAACATAAGGAAGTCCGGCATCATCGCGCTGGGCTTGCGGGACGGGGACGAGCTTATCGGCGTGATGCTCTCGCGCGGCAACGACGAGTTCCTCGTGGGCACCAAGAACGGCAAGTGCATCCGTTTCCATGAGGACGACGTGCGCGCCATGGGCCGCACCGCCACGGGCGTGCGCAGCATACTGCTCGACGACGGGGATGAGGTCGTGGACGTGAACCTCATCGAAAAGGGTTCGACCGTCCTCTCCATCACCGAAAACGGCATGGGAAAAAGGACGCCGGAGGAACAATACCCCGTGCAGGGCAGGGGAGGCAAGGGCGTCATCGCCATGGCCATCACCGACAAGACCGGCCCGCTCGCCTGCATGAAGATCTGCCGCGGCGACGAGGACGTCATGCTCATACGCGACGACGGCACCGTCATCCGCGTGCCGGTCGACCAGATCAGCCTCATTTCGCGCAACACGCAGGGCGTGCGCATCATGCGCGTGGGGGACGACAGCCGCGTGGTGAGCGTGGCGCTGCTGCCGCACGAGGAGGAGGAAGAATCATTATCCGAAGATAATGATTCAGCGAATAGTGAACAGTGAATGATGAATAACTGATGGATGATGAAACGGCCCTCGCTTTAACGGCGAGGGCCGTTTTTTATTCGTCCTTTCGGTGCGTTGGGAACAGTTCTGTTTGTCCGGAACAACGAGGACATGTTTTGCGGGCGGAACCCTCTCGAACATGCAGAACTGTCCCCGACAACCCTTAAAGCAGAATCGGCACCTGCTACCATATAAAGATATGATACATATAAAATATGCCTATACAATCATCCTATATGCTCCCAGCCAAAAATCGTTCGCCAAAACTACTCTATATTCACGTTATCGAATGATATTATGGCCGCGACCGAATTTACATTTTGCCATCAAATTATTTGATGCGGCGAATTTAAAATATGGTATACTCAGGTTGGAATACAAAAAGGAGACTGACCGATGAAGCAGCTGAAAACCATGAAAACCTTCTGGAACATACTGTGCGGCGTATTTGTTTGCCTGGCTTTTTTTAATTTCCTTATGCCGGATTCCGGAAACGAAGAAATGCTGATATACAGGCTCTTTTATGTGGCGATGGCGGTTTTATTCGGCGTCGCGTCGGTTTCGTTCCGCGCCCTCATCAAGGAGCTTGAAGAAATTAAGGATAAGAATGTATGATATCAAATTGATTTTTTCGGCTTAAGCGATAATAATTTATTATTGCTTCAATTCCTGTTGCTCCAAAGGGCCGCGTCCCATTTGTTTTTCGTTTCCATGCTTGAAATGGCCTGTGGCCTTCGCCATGAGGAGCTGGGCCTCTTTATCTTCTGCGCGCTCCAAAGCCGCTATCAATCGTTTCGCGCGCGCTCCGCTGAGCACCGTCACTTGCCGGCCGCGCCAGGAGATGAGCGCCTTGCCCTCCTTCGTCACCTTGCAGGCGAAAGGTTCCTGTTCTAATATCCCGCGCGCGTCGATAGGCTTTTCCATGCTTTCCTTTTCATCATAAGAGATACGGTTTTTCATAAACGAAGCCGGTCAAAAACCAGCCCCGTGGATTCGGCAGAACGTTTAGCGCGTCTGTTTCTCCCTTACATCCCCGAGAAAATACGTACAGGAAGTATGAGGTAATAGAAGCTCTCGCCCTGCACGGGGCGCACCACGCAGGGGGAAATGTTGTTGATCATGTCGATAAAAATCTCCTCGTCGTCCAGCACGCGCAGCACGTCCGTAAAATAGCGCGCGTTGAAGGCAATTTCAATGTCGCCTCCCATGATATTGGCCTCGATATCCTCGCTGCTCCTGCCGATTTCGCTGTTGGCGGTGATGTTGATGTTGGAATTTGCAATGGTGAATTTGATGAGGTTGCTCTTGCTCTCCCGCGCCATCAATGCCACGCGGTCGATGCCCTCCATCAACTCCTTGCGGCTGACGCGCACGCGGGTCACGTGGGATTCGGGCAGAATCTGCTTGTATTTGATGAATTCGCCTTCCATTAAGCGCGCGGTGATGTTGGTTTGGCCGATGTCCGTCATCACATGCGTGCGGGAGAACACCATTTTGATATTCTCGCCCGCGTCGGGCAGTATGCGCGCGATCTCCACGAGGGAGCGGGCGGGGATGATCATGCTGGAAGGATTTCCGACGGAACCCTCCATTGCTTCGCGGCGAAGCGCAAGGCGGTATCCGTCGAGCGCCACGAGCGTGGCCCCGTTATTATCCACTTCCATGAGCGCGCCCGTGAGAACGGGCTTGGAATCGTCCTGCGCCGCGGCGAATATGCAGCCGCGCACCATGCGCTTCAACGCGTCCGGCTTCATGGTGACGGCAAGCTCGCTCTTGATGCTGCTCATGGTGTGGAAATCCGCGCCGTTTTCGCCCTGCAGCGTGGTTTTAAAACGGCCGCTTTCAATGGACGCGGTGTTTTTCTTTATGTCGAAGGAGGTCATTTCCCCCGTGAGCTTTTTGACCATTTCGGAAAACAGCCTGCCGGGCAGGACGATGGCGCCCTCCTCCTCAACCGTTGCCGCAACCACGGTTTCTATCTGTATGTTGAGGTCGGAGCAGCGAAGCAGCAGCGTGTTATCCGCCGCCTTCATATAGATGCCCTCGAGTATGCTCACCGTGGTGCGCGCGGGCAGCGCTTTGATGACGGTCGAGATGCCCGCGTTGAGTTCGTTTGTATCCACAAAAAATCTCATATTGACCTCCGCAAACGTTAGAGTGATGGTTTATATGTTTTAGCAGTCGTCGTAATAGTAGCGTGGATTGCGCGGAAAAATGCGGTTTGGCCTGACGAAGCCTGATTTTATCCCGTTGGAAACCGCGTGGGAAAGGGATGGGTTTGGGCGGTTTTTATCCTCGTTATCCGCATCATCCGAATTATCCATATCATGGGTATGTGGATTCCACATATTTATCCACATAAGGCCACCCTATTCATTATATACCAATCAGTTCCTTTTTGCGACCTTTATGCGCTTGGTGAGATCCTCTATTTCAAGCGAAAGCTGCCGATTGGACTTCATATCCTCCTCCACCTTGCCGCACGCGTCTATCACGGTGGAGTAATGCCTGCCGCCAAACGCGCCGCCTATGGCGTTGAAGGTTTCCGTGGTGAGGTTTTTGCAAAGGTACATCGCCACCTGCCGGGGATAGGTGATGTCCTTCGAGCGGCGGGAGGAGAGCAGCGCGTCCATCTCCACGCTGTAAAAATCCACCACGATCTGCTGGATATAGCCGACTGTGATGCGCGTATTGTCATAACCGGGGATGATGTCCTTTAAGGCCGCGTCCGCCGTCGTCACGTTGAGAGGGAGGCGGGAGAGGCTCGCATAGGCGACCACGCGCGTAAAAGCGCCCTCGAGCTGGCGTATGTTGGAAAACACCCTTTCCGCAATGAAGGTGACCACCGCTTCGTCCACGTCGATATTGTCCATGATGGCGCGGCGCTTTAATATGGCCACGCGCGTTTCGATGTCCGGCGGCTGGATGTCCGCCACAAGTCCGCCCTCGAAGCGGGAAACGAGGCGGTCCTCCAAATTGAAAAGCTCCTTGGGCGGTTTGTCGGAGGTGATGATGATCTGCTTGTTCGCGCCGCGAAGGGCGTTAAAGGTGTTGTAAAACTCCTCCTGCGTGCGGTCGCGCCCCGTGAGGAACTGAATATCGTCGATCATCAAAACGTCCACCGTGCGGTATTTGTTGCGAAACTGCACGTTGGTTTTATCCTGAATGGACTGGATGAGGTCGTTTGTAAACGTTTCGCTCGTGATGTATACGATTTTTGCGCCGGGATTTCGCTCCAGCGTCCTGTGGCCGATGGCGTGCATGAGGTGCGTTTTGCCCAAACCCACGCCGCCGTAGATGAAAAGCGGGTTGTACGCCGCGCTTGGATTGTCCGCCACGGCCTTCGCGGCCGCGTGGGCGAGGTTGTTGCCGTTGCCCACCACGAAGGATTCGAAGGTATATTTGGGATCGAGGTTGAAGTCGCTCGAATAGACCGCCCTGTCCTCGCGCAGCGCGCTGTAGAGGGGAAGCTCGGTCTCGTCGATGAACTTCACGGCAAAGGAAGAGCCGTTTGCGCGGTTGACGCAATCGGTTATAATATCCTTATAGATGTTCTTGAGGGTGCTTTTGGCGGTTTCGTCCCTCGCCTGCAGCACAAGGGTATTGTCCTTGATGCAGATGGAGGCCATGGGTTCGATCCATGTGGTGAAGCTGATTGGCGTCATCGAGGCGCGCAGTTCGGTGAGTGAGTTTTGCCACGCAGAAAGGGCGGATTTCATCTGTGTTCCTCCGGTTGTACATTCCTCCATACATGGGTAATGTTGAAAACTTGGAAAGAATGTGGATAAAATTGTGGAT
>JAEWMV010000173.1 GCA_023393045.1 Bacillota bacterium
CGTAGGCCGTATTTCGCGCACACCTTTTTCGGGCCTGTGCTCGACAGTGTTCTGGATGAGACCGGCAAAAACAACTACCACGTCGTGCTCGCCATCTCCTCGAGCGAGGAGGATACGTTCGACGAGCATTTCATCAAGGACAGCATAGACGGCGCGATACTCATTTCCTTTGCGCCGCGGCACGCCGTGGCGGAGTTCGCGCGGCGCGACATACCGCTGGTGCTGGTCAACGCGGTGGTCGAGAGCCCCAGCAACGCCTGCATTCTGGACGACAACTACGGCGGCGCGCGCAAGCTGATGGAGCATCTTATCACTGCGCGCGGCCACAGCAAAATCGCCATCATCACCGATCGCCTCAGCCACAGCAGCTATCTGCCGCGCTACATGGCCTATGTGGACGCGCATCTCGCGCACGGCATCCCCGTATATGAAAATCCCGCCATAAGGGTGGACGATCTGTGGCGCGGCTATGCCCCGCCGGACGCGAAGGAGCTTGCCCTGTGCGGCCTTGAACCGCCGAAGTTCTGGGGCACACCCGCCGTCATGCACGGCACGTCTCCTGAGGAGAGCTATGGCGTCATGCAACGCATCCTCGAGAGCGGCAATTTGCCCACGGCTGTGTTTGCGACGACGGACAGCATCGCCCTGGGCGTGCTTGCGGCCATACGCGACGCGGGGCTTCGCATACCGCAGGACATCGCGGTGGCCGGCTATGATGACATCGAGGCCGCGAGCACCTGCTACCCGCCGCTGACGACCGTGCGCGTGGATCGCCATGAGATTGGGAAAGTGGCGGTGGGCGAGCTGCTCAGCCAGATCGCCTCGCCCGAAGCACCCAGCCGTGTGCGCATTATCCCCAACCGCCTTATCGTGCGCGAGAGTACCTGAATTCGGCATAAAGTTGACGATTTTTGCACCCGCGTATATAATGGGGCAAAGGTTTGCATCCCCCGCAATGAATTGAATCGCGGTCCGCATGGAAAGACCGGCTCCGGAAAGCCGCCCGGAAGTTTTACTCATGAATGTAACCGGTTTCATAAGGGGCGACTGCCAAAGTTTCCCGCAGTCGCAATAGAGAGAAAGTGAGAACCCTATGCAGCGCTCCGGCTTCGACATTTTCATCATCGGCCAGCCCTCGCTGGACATCAATGTAGATTTCGGCGGAGCGACGGAGCGCGTCATAGGCGGCGCGGTCGTGTTTGCCGCCTATGCGGCGTCCGCCATGGGCAAGCGCACGGCGGTGCTGCCAAAGGCGAACCCGCGCGAGGTGGATGTGGCGGCGCTCTTTGCGGACGCGCCCAATGTGACGGTGCTCCCGATAGAGAGCGGGCGCAGCACCTCCATACAAAACGTATACCACACGGCCGACCGCGAGCGGCGCACCTGCACCGCCATCAGCCGCATCCCTCCCTACACCGCCTCACAGATACCGGATATGGAGGCGGGCGTATACCATATCGCGGGGCTTATGTACGGTGATTTTGATAACGACGTCATCGTCCGCGCGGCAAAGCGTTCCCTTACGGCGCTGGATGTGCAGTGCATGCTGCGGCGCGACGAAGGCGGAAACATGGTGTTTCGCGACTGGAAGGACAAAAAAGAAATGCTGCCCCTCATCCGCTTCCTCAAGACGGACGCGGCGGAGGCGGAAATTTTAACCGGCACGCCGGATCGCGCCGAGGCCGCAAAGCAGCTTTACGCCTGGGGCGCGAAGGAAATCATGATCACGCACAATACCGAAGCGCTCATCTACGACGGAAAGGAGATTTACACCTGCCCGCTCAAACCGCGCAGCCTCGTCGGGCGCACGGGGCGGGGGGACACCTGCTTTGCCGCCTACCTCGGGGAGCGCCTGTGCTCCGGCATACCGGAAGCGCTGCTTCAGGCCTGCGCGCTCGTATCCCTCAAAATGGAAACATCGGGGCCGTTCAGGGGGACAAGGGCGGATGTAAGGGGGTATATCAGGAGGTTTTATAGGAGGTAAGTCGCAACTATAATGCTAAAAAACGGCAGACGGAATGGTCTGCCGTTTTTGCGTATATACCGATGCACAGAAATATATCGAGCTTAAAACTTATCCATCGGCTAAAGAGAAGATCGCAAATATTCCAGCATTATTTCGCAGAGCCTAAAAAGAAAATCACTGAAGGCGTTTTTATTTTCGCCTAAATCAATGAAAATTGTCCAATCGTCCTTTTCCTTCTTATTTTTATCTTTCTTTCCACAAGTTAATTGTATGGTTTTAACTCTTCCGATGTCATTATATTTAGATATATCTTTACCATTCAAATATATTTTGCTTGGGTATTCCTTACGCTGGTCTCCGAAATGCGCAACGGTGTTTCTGATTGCATGAGTTGCTTGTTTGACATTTCTCCTTTTTGATTTTGGATCAGTAATTCTAACACCGCAAATAGTCCCAACTTTATCAGCAAAGATATCCTTTGTAGAAAGATCATTATAATAACGATCGCTGGGAAAAGCTGCGAGGCCTAACATACAATTTAATAATAGTGTTATTTCATATCCTTCGTTGTTCTCGATTTCTTTCCCAAACAAGCACTGATAGTCGTTGATGATTTTTTTCGTCTTATCTATGAACTCTTCCCCAAATAAAGCATAACCCATAATATTGTGCTCCTCGTAAATAGTAAAACATCTAAATCAATACTTTGAAGAATACTAATAAAGATTATATCATTTCTGCTTTCAAATATGTTTGGCAACTTTGAATAAAGTTATGAGGAATATATACTATAACATTATCTATCCTTGTATCAGACGGCCGTCATATGGGCATCCCTCTTCTTCACCGGCACAATCACCCTTGTGATATAGCTCGCGTCGCCGAGGTTCACCGTACCGGAAGCGCCGATTTCCACGTAAATTTCCTGCGGGTAGCACGCGGGGGCGAGGCTGTTCTGGGCGATGTAGGCGTTGAGTGCGTCGTACGCGTCGATGAGATTATAATAGCTGCCGTGGTAATTCACGGCCACCGCTTCCCCAGCGGGATAGCGCGCCGCTTCGGGAGGGGCGTTTGTTTCGTCCACGGGCACGCAGGCGGTGACGGTGAAATCCGTCAGCTTGAACTCACCGCAAAACAGCCCCTCGTCCGGATACTCGCAGAATTCCGGCCACGCACGGCTTATCGTGACGCCGCGGCGCACGATGTCGCTAAAGAACTCGGAAATGGCAAAAAGCGCGCTCTGCGCGTCCGGCGCCTCGATCGTGCGGCAAAGGCAAAGCCGTTCCGGCAGCCGTATCACATCCACTGTCAAAGCGCCTCCGGGGCTTCGCATTTTCAGGCTTTCGATGACCCGGTCCAGCGCCTCCCGCTTGCGCTCAAGCGCGGCGATCTTTTCGCCCACGTCCATGCGCCCATCCATATGCTCTTTGATCTGGGGCAGCGTCAATCCGGCGTCCTTGAGCATGAGCATGGAGCGCAGCCTGTGCAGGTTTTCGCGGCTGTAATAGCGGTAACCGGAGGCCGGGTCGATGTACGCGGGCGAAAGCAGGCCCTTCGCCTCATAAAAGCGCAGCGCGTTGATGCTCACACCGCATGTGGCGGCGATTTCGCGGATGAAAAACAACCCTTCGGGCTTTGACATATGCAGTGCGCCTCCGCTAAAAACATCGAAAAATTGACATCTTCGCCTTGACTCTCGCGTTAAGGCGAGGTTTACACTGAGCATAACATGGTAGATTTATGAAGGCAAGCGAAGCCTGTCGAAAAAAGGCGTCGCCGCCCAAACTTTGAATCGAGGATACGGAAAATGATAAAAAAAGCGCTCTCCTTCATCCTTGCCGCGGCGTTTATGCTGGCCTTGCTCCCTTCCGGGCGGGCGCTTGCCGTGTCGGGGCTTGCGCTTGACCTTGGCGAAGTTGCGATCAGCGGGGACAGGTACCATTACGAAGCGGCCGTGGTTGCAGGCGACGGCATCAGAACCATACTGA
>JAEWMV010000032.1 GCA_023393045.1 Bacillota bacterium
CCCTGGGCCAGGTGCTGATGACGGCCTTTGCCACGGAGCTTGGCACGAACTCCCTCGCGGCGCACTCGCTCGCCATCACCGCCGAGTCCGTCACCTACATGCCCGCCTTCGGCTTTTCCATGGCGGCGACGACGCTGGTCGCCCAATCCCTGGGCGCGCGCAAAGCGGAGCTTGCAAAACGCTTCGCCCGGTACTGTACCATTGGCTGCGTCGCCTTCATGAGCAGCATGGGCTTCTTGCTCTACTTCGGCGGGGATATGCTGATTTCCCTGTTCACACCCTCGGCGGCAGTCGTCGCCATAGGCGCGGCCGCGCTCAAGGTGGAGGCGCTCGCCCAGCCTATGTTCGCCGTCGCGCAAGTATCCACGGGGATTTTGCGCGGCGCAAGACAGACGAAACTGCCCCTCATCGTGAGCATCATCGGCATGTGGGTGGTGCGTATCCCGATCGCATTCGCGATGACGCGCTTCGTCCCGAGCCTGGGCCTTACCGGCACATGGATCGGCATGGCGAGCGATTTGACCGTCAGGGGTATCTTGTGTTTGATTCTGCTTCGCGGCGGGCGCTGGGCGAAGGTTGAGCCTGAAATTCCAGAAGAAGCGTGTCCTGATATCCAAGAAGCGTAAGAATATCTCCCGCGTCGGTTTCAAGCGGGGAGAACCATAAAAGCGTTGCGTCCATTTTCAGGCGCAGCGCTTCTTCTTTCGCGCGCGCGGCGTATAATCCTTCGTCCTCCCCCTCGACGGAGAGCACGACGACGGTGACGGGACGCGCGCGCCGTTCGTCCGCGCGCCTTCGTTCCATGTATTCGCCCGCTTTCGCGAGCGCGCTCGACCTGTCCCCAATGCCGCTGGGGGACGCGGCGTAAAGCGCGGAAAGGAGCTTTTCCCCCTCCCGCGTAAAGTTGACGCAAAAGCGCGTATCGAAAGGCCCGCCCACGCAGCAGAGCGCGATGCGGCAGTTGGGGTTCGCTTTGAGCAGCGCCTCGATGAGCGCACGCGCAAGGGCGCGGTTCATTTCCGGCGCATAGACGCAGCCGGACGCCTCCGGGTCGGTGATGCGCACAAGCGCGCCGGATTCGTCATAGGCAAAGTGATTCTCCCACGCGCGCCAGCCAAGCGCCTCCTCCTCGAGCAGGAAGCACGAGCGGAAGCGGTACTCTACCGACGTGTCGACCTCGCCGGACGGGCTTTGAGGGTAGGTCGCGCCGGAGTCCGCCTGCACCTGCGGTTTGTAATAATGATGCGCGGGGTTCAGGCACGGGACGCTGAGCCAGGGCTCGTCCCCCGCCTCCTCAAGCGTCATGCCGGACGTATCCACGACGATTACGATATCCTGCGGCGGCGCGACGGGCGTCGGCAGGCGCAATAGAAAAAGGGCGCACAGGAACAAGTGCATCATACGCATAATCATCATCCTCCAAAGCGAGCAAGACCATCATGCGCCATTTATGTATGCTTTTCATCCCCTTCGCCAAAGGAAGTGCAAAAACGCCAAAGGAAGTGTAAAACGGCGTTCCGGGCAGGGGGTCGCCCGGAACGCCGTCTGCGCAAATGCGCCAACTGGGAGGTACTTACTTCTTGGAATCTATGTCTTTGAGCGAAAGCTGCTGAGAAAAGCTCATCTCCAGCATGCGCTTGGGCGTGTGATCGAAGAGGTTGCTCACGGGTTCCCGGTTATGGATGGCCTTCACAGCCTCCGCGAACATGGGGGCGGCGGATACGATTTTGATTTTATCCGAACCCTCCACCGCGGGACACTCCACGGTGTCGGTGGAGACGAGCAGCTCTATGGGGCTGTTCTCAATGCGCTCCACACCCTTTTCCTGAAGCACGATGTGCGAAAGGAAGGCGTATATCTTGTTTGCGCCCTTGTCCTTGAGGCCGTGCGCGACGTCCACGAGCGTGCCGCCGGAAATGGTGAAGTCGTCCACCACGATGCAATCCTTGCCCTTCACGTCGCCGATGATCTCAAGCACCTTGGCGTTTTCATTGTGGTCCACGCGCATCTTGTCCCCGATGGCGACGGGGCAGTTGAGCTCGTCCGCCATGGAACGGGCGCGCTTGGCGCTGCCCGCGTCCGGGGAAACGACCACGGTGTTGCTGTTCACGATGCCCTCATGGCGCGCATAGGCGCAAAGCAGGTTCTGCGCGTAAAGATGATCCACGGGCTTGGAGAAAAAGCCCTGCACCTGCGCGGCGTGAAGATCCATCGTCAGCACGCGGTCGGCGCCCGCCGTCTCGATGGCGTCCGCGCAAACGCGCGCGCGGATGGACACGCGGGGCTCGTCCTTCTTATCGCCCTTGGCGTAGCTGAAATACGGCATGATGACCGACACGGAGTTGGCGCTGGCGCGCTTAAACGCGTCGATATAGAAAAGCAGCTCCATGAACTCGTTGTTGGGGTTGAGTCCTATGGTCTGCACGAGGTAGACGTCCTTATCGCGTATGCATTCGTTGATCCGTACGAATGTGTTGCCTTCGCTGAAAACGATGGTGGTATTGTCGCCGATGGGGCTGCCGAGATAATCGCACATGCGCTGAGCGAACTTTTTGCTCCCGCTCCCCGCAAATATCCTTATCTCGCCGTTACCGCAGAGCATACGCCGGATTCCCCCTTTTACTTTGTGTGTTTATTATAGCAAAGAACATAGGCGCAATCAATGGCAGCGATTAGCAGCGGAAAGGATTTTTGCGTATGTGATAAGTTGCATTTATACCTTATGCATCGTTTCACCGCCCATGCTTCATCACAATCATTTTACATGGATTTCACAAAGCAAAAAGGCCCGAAGGCCTTTGTTAAATTCATGTGAGGCGCTTGACGCAAAATGTAGGATATTGCAG
>JAEWMV010000040.1 GCA_023393045.1 Bacillota bacterium
GGTCAGTGGGGCACGGCGATGGCGGAAGCCTGCGCGTACTTCAAGCTGCCGCTCACGGTCTTCATGGTAAAATGCTCCAGCGAACAGAAGCCCTATCGCAAGGCCATTATGGAAAATTTCGGCGCGAAGGTGATACCGAGCCCAAGCTCCGCCACGAACGCGGGGCGCGCCATCCTCGCGGAGGATCCGGACAATTCCGGCTCGCTGGGCACGGCGATTTCCGAGGCGGTGGAGGTGGCCGTCACCTCGCCCGGCTACCGTTATGTGCTGGGCAGCGTGTTGAACCAGGTGCTGCTGCACCAGAGCGTGATCGGCCTTGAGTCGGAAGCCGCCATGAACATGATCGGCGAATACCCGGACGTGGTTATCGGCTGCGCGGGCGGCGGCTCCAATCTCGGCGGCCTCATCGCCCCCTTCATGCGCGACAAGCTGCTGGGCAAAAATAAGACGCGCTTCATCGCGGTGGAACCCGCAAGCTGCCCCTCCTTCACGCGGGGCAGGTACGCGTACGACTTCTGCGACGTGGGCAAGACCACCCCGCTTGCGAAAATGTACACCCTTGGCTGCACCTTCAAGCCCAGCGAAAACCACGCGGGCGGCTTGCGCTACCACGGCATGAGCCCGATATTGAGCAAGCTCTACCACGACGGATATATGGAAGCCGTCGCCGTCGGGCAGACGAAAGTGTTCGAGGCCGCGCAGCTCTTCGCGCGCTGTGAGACCATACTCCCCGCGCCGGAGTCCGCGCACGCCATACGCGCCGCCGTCGACGAGGCCGTCCGCTGCCGCGAGGAGGGCAAAAGCGAAACGATACTCTTTGGCCTCACGGGCACGGGCTACTTCGACCTTTCCGCCTACATGGCCTATAACGAGAACAGGATGAGCGATTACATCCCCACGGACGAGGACCTCCAGAAGGGCTTCGGGCAGCTCCCCAGGCTGTAATAAGCCCCGCACGCCGGTAATATAAATCCGGTATGAGATGCCTTTTTACACTGTGGCGAAAAATGAGCGAACATACCCTGAAAGCCGCCGCGGTCACGCTCTGCGTGCTCGCGGCGGCGGCGTCTTTCATCCAGGACGCGCGCACGCGCGCCTCCCTGGAGGCGGGCGCGCAGACGAATGACGGCCCCATGATCGCACTTACCTTCGACGACGGGCCGTATCCCGAGGTCACCGCCGCCATACTCGACGCGCTCGAGCAATACGGCGTGAGGGCCACCTTTTTCGTGCTGGGCAGCCGCGTGAAAGGCCAGGAGGAGATGCTCAAGCGCATGGAGGAGCTGGGGTGTGAGATCGGCAACCACACCTGGTCCCACGCGGACCTCACGGGCCTTTCCGCCGCGCAGTGTATCAGCGAAATAGAAAAGACCAACGAGGAATTCAAGCGCGTACTCGGCCATGGCGCGGCGGTGGTGCGTCCGCCGTTCGGGCATTACAACAGCACGGTACGAAACCTCGTGCCCTATCCCCTCATACTCTGGACCGTGGACACGGGGGACTGGCAGAAGCAGAACCCCCGGCAGCTCGCCAGAAGCGTCGTGGAGCAGGCGAAGGAGGGCTGCGTGATCCTCATGCACGACCAGCAGACCTCCACCGCCGAGGCGATCACGGACATCATCCCCTTGCTCGTGCGGGAGGGCTTCCGGTTTGTGACGATATCCGAGCTCATCGAGGCGCGGGACGGCCAATCCGCCGCCGTGAAATTGCCCCCGTGAGCGCGCTCGATTGTATTGAACCCCATTATGCGCTATAATACCTTTCAATACGATTTGTGAGGTATTATTTATGTCGGTTTTAACTCTTACTAAGGCGCGCACCATCATTGAAAAGCACGTGAAGGAGCCGCATCTGCTGCTGCACGCGCTCGCAGTCTCCGCGGCGATGGGCGCGATGGCGGAGCATTTCGGCGAGGACAGGGCGCACTGGGAAGCGGTGGGCTACCTCCACGACGTGGATTATGAGAAATTCCCCGAAGAACACCTCGCGCATACGCGCGCGCTGCTTGAAGGCGAGGATATCGACGAGGCGGACATCCGCGCCATACTTTCCCACGGCTACGGCATCTGCACGGACGTCACGCCCCTGACCAACATGGAAAAGAGCCTTTTTACGGTGGACGAGCTCACAGGCATCGTGCAGGCGGCAAGCCTCATGCGCCCCACGGGCATCAGCGACCTTGAGGTGTCGAGCCTCAAAAAGAAATTCAAGGACAAGAAGTTCGCCGCAAAATGCAGCCGCGATGTGATCCTGCAGGGCTGCGAGATGCTCGCTATGCCGCTCGAGGAGGTCATGGCGCTCGTCATAGAAGGCATGCGCACGAAGATGGACGAACTCGGCCTCGCGCCGCGAGAATAGCCTTATGAAGCTGACGGAACATAAGGAGCTTTGGCGTTCCATCAAATTCGTGCTGTTCTCCATAAGCGCGGGCGCGATACAGTTCGCAAGCTTCGCGCTGCTCTACGACGCGCTGTATGTCGACTACTGGATAAGCTACCTCGTGGCGCTGGTGCTAAGCGTCCTGTGGAACTTCACCTTCAACAGGCGCTTCACCTTCAAGTCCGCTGCGAACGTGCCCGTGGCCATGCTCAAGGTGTTCGGGTATTACTGCGTGTTCACGCCGATCACCACGCTGGGCGGGCAGTACCTCGAGAGCGCGCTCGGCTGGAACGGTAACCTCGTGACGCTTATTAACATGGTATTGAACCTCATCACGGAATTTCTCTTTTGCCGGTTCGTGGTTTATCGCAGCACCATCGACACGAACGAGCTGGCGAAAAAGAAAGCGGAAAAAGAAGAGGGCGGAAACTGACGCCGCCCGGGAGGCCGTCTATGGAAATCGTCCCCCTCTCGCCCAAAGATGAAAATCGCATACTCCAATGCGCCGCGCTGCTCGCGCAGGCGTTTTCGCATTGCTA
This sequence comes from Bacillota bacterium, assembly GCA_023393045.1. GTDB lineage: Bacteria > Bacillota > Clostridia > Christensenellales > CAG-138 > Phil1. The sequence continues at coordinate 2,919 of JAEWMV010000040.1, forward strand.
CGGCGGGGAGCATGCCATGGAAGAAATGGCCGAATGCCTTGACGCGGAGCGCGTCGCCCTCGCCGCCGTTGAGGCAAATGCGGTGCTGGGCTTCGTCGGGGCGATCCCGCAATACGGCCAAACGGGATGGGAGCTGCATCCGCTTGTGGTCGATCGCGCATACCGCAAGCGCGGCGTGGGCCGCGCGCTGTGCGCGGAGCTGGAAAACCGGCTTCGCCAACGGGGCTGTTTGACGGTATATCTTGGCAGTGACGACGAGTTCAACCAGACCTCCCTCTCGCAGGGAAATCTTTTCGAGGACACCTTTCAAAAGATAGCGGACATACACAACCTCAAGGGACACCCGTACGAATTCTATCAGAAGCTCGGCTATCAAATCGTGGGCGTCATCCCCGACGCGGGCGGCATCGGCAAACCGGATATCTGGATGGCGAAAAGCCTCGTGCGGTAATCGCATCAAGCAGAGGTTCAGCATAGTAAGGCGGCATACATTCTATCGGGATAGATGAAGGGGGCGCTATGGCATTGCGAAGCAAGCTGCAAAAATACGAAAACGCGCAATATGAAGACTTTGGCGTCCGCCTCGCGCCCATCGCGTGCGACGCGGATATTGAGGACGCGCTCGCGCTTCGCGTTGCGCCCGGGCAGACGGATTTTGTCACGCCCGTGGATTTTTCGCTCGCGCAGGCCTATGTTGATCCCGAAAACAACGTGCCCTTTCTCATTCGGCACGGCGATGAGGCGGTCGGCTTCATGATGCTGCGCTTCCCCGTCTGGCAGGACGACCCCGACGTATATACATGGCGTTTGCTCGTGGACGCGCGCCATCAGGGCAAAGGCTTGGGCCGAGCCGCCTGCCTGATTGCGCTTCGGCTTTTCCAGCAACTCGGTGCGAGGCGCATTGAGCTCTCCGTGGACGGCGCGAACACAGCCTCCGTTCATCTCTACCTGAGCCTCGGCTTTGCCGACACGGGGGAAAAGGACGGGGATGAAACGGTGTTGGCACTCGCCCCCCCGAAAATGCGCGGAGAGGGCGCGGTTTACCTGCGCTCCTTCGCGGCTTCCGACAGCGAATTCATCCTTGCAAATTGGTCGTGCTCAGACCGCATGCCGGATTGCGCCTTCCCGCAGGATAAAAAAGGCGTCGCTGCGCTGATCGAAGAATGGAATTGCCGCACATACGAAGGAAAGTATTTCGCGCAATACGTCGTATGCGCGCAAGGCGGCATCGTCGGGATGGCCTCGTTGTATGAGGCGGGAGACGGCGGCATGAGCGTGGGCATCCTCATCGACGCAGCGCAAAGAAACAAGGGATACGCCGCGCAGGCCATCGGGCGTTTGAAGGCGCTCGCCGCGGCGCGGGGCTGTCGCAGGCTCGTTTAAGCTGCCGCATGGATAACGAAGCGAGCATACGCCTGCATGAATCATGCGGCTTTCAAAAGATTTGTTCGACCATCAACCGCAAGGGCAACGAAATATATGAATGGGTGCTGGAGCGCCCGTAAAGGGCTTGTGTGAAAAACGGGACGGTTATTATCCGTCCGCGTTTATAACATTGGTATATCACCGGTCGCTCTTTGATGCGTCGGGGACAGTTCTGTTTGTTTGCAACGAGGGGTGCAGCATTTTCCTTTGTTGCGCGGCAAACAAGCAGAACCGTCCCCGGTGGGGATAAGTCGGCAATAGCAGGGGGACGGCTTCTGCTTGTTCGGCGGTATTCCGCCCATAAAATGTGTTTACACTCTTCCGAACAAACAGAACTGTCCCCAACGATCCTAAAGGGAGCCGATATACCCCAAACAAAAAACGACCTGCGCCATTAAAGCGAAGGCCGTTGTTTACTTGCTTGATTGTCAATTGTCAATTACCCAAGATTACCCCTTCCTCTTTCTCGACACATTGAGGATAGCGAGTCCGTAGAACACGGCGGTCGTGGCGAGGAGTATGAGCACGCTGTGCAGGGGCGTGAGGACGGTATTGCCGAATTTAAAGTCCACGCCCATTTCGAGGCGGAAGGCCTGTTCGGTGGCCGCGTCGAGTCCTACGGCGTTAAGCGGCGCTTCCATCATGATCTGGCGCATCAAAACGCCCGCGTGCGACACGGGGAAGACGCGTATAGCGGTCTGCACGGCCGCCGGCAGCGTACCGATGGGGATATAGATGCCCGTGAGGAAGCCCACGAGCGTGCCGATGATGGTGCTGGCCGTCGCGAAGGCGTTGGTGCTGTTGAAGAAGGACACAAGGAAAAACACCAGCGCGCTGCTCGAAAGGACGCTGAGCAGGATGCACCCGAAGACGCGCAGCATATCGAATGCGCCGAGCAGTTCTCCGCCATAGATGACGATGTAGATTTCCGCCAGCACGAAGGTCACGATGCTCATGATGACGCCCACGACAAAGGAACTGATCACATAGCCGCCTACGAGCGTGGAGCGCCTGACGGGGGAGGCGGAAAAGTCCTTCATGACCTTTTTCGTTTTATCCTCGATCATGATGCCGTACGCGCCCATGGTGGTAGTGAGCGAGGTCACGGCAAGAAGTCCCGCCATGATCCAGCTGTCCATGATGAAGCGCGCCTTGTCGCCCAGCCATTGCGTGCCCTGCGTGAGCATGTTGCCCAGGAAGAGCACATACAGGCCGATGATGACAAACACCGCCAATAGCGAGAAAAATACCGAGGCCTTATCCCTGAAAAACAGCTTCAGGTTGCGCTTTGCAAGCTCTATGAGAGTCATTCTCTCATCTCCTTCCCCGTGATGGCGATAAACGCGTCCTCCATGCTGCCCGAAACCACCTCGAAGCCCTTGATCAGGCTTTCGCAGCGCTTCAATATGGGCAGCGCGTCTATGGTCTTTGCTACGGTGAGGGAGAAGGCGCCGCCCCCGTTTTCAAAGGCGAGGTTCTCCTCCTTGAGCAATTTGGCAAGCGCCTGCGCATCGGTGGGGATGAGGCGCAGATGGTCGCCGCTGTATTCTTCGCGCAGCTTCGCGGGCGTACCTTTGGCGGCGATGAGCCCGTCGTCTATGACGGCCACGTAATCCGCCCCCGCGGCCTCCTCCATGTAATGCGTGGTCAAAAACACGGTCATGCCCGAATCGCGCTGGAGGGTGCGTATGGTTTCCCACACGCTCTTTCGCGTCTGCGGGTCAAGGCCGGTGGTCGGCTCGTCGAGGAACAGCACCTTCGGCGTGTTGACGAGGGCGCGCGCGATGTCCGCCCGCCGCCTCTGCCCGCCCGAAAGCTTGCCGTAAGGCCGGTCGAGGAACTCCTCCGTCTCCGCCGCTTTCGCCGCCGCCACAACCGCCCTGTTAAGCCTTTCCCCCCGGATGCCGTAGAGGCTGCCGCGCATCATGAGGTTTTCGCGCACGCTAAGCAGCGCGTCGAGCACGCTGTCCTGAAACACCACGCCTATCGCGGCGCGTATTTTATCATCCTCGCGCCCCAATATATGCCCGTCCACCGATACGCGCCCCGCGTCCGGCTTCAGGAGCGTGCAGATGATGTCGATGCAGGTCGATTTGCCCGCGCCGTTTGGCCCCAGATACGCGAAAAGCGTGCCTGTGTCCACATAAAAATCGACGCCGCACACGGCCCTGAGCGCGCCGTAGCTCTTTTCGAGCCCTTCCACTTCGATGATTCTTTCCATACGTCACCGCTTTCAATTAAACTGCCTTATTATACTATCTGCATGCCAACCTGTAAATACATGCACGTTCCGGGCCATTTTGGCAAATCCCCCTCCCGCCTTGCTTTTTCTGTTCCCCTTGCGTAAATTTTACACGTAGTTTACCGGGCCGTCGTCCGCCGTTGACTTCGCGCGGCGGGGCGTGCGATAATGCAATCGTCCTATCCATACGCAATCGGAGAGCAGGCATGGAGCAAACATTGGAACAATCGATCCGGATCATGACGGAGCGCGTCGTTGAAGTCCTGAAGGAAAACCGCCCGCGCCTTTACCTCTACGGCTCATACGCTTACGGTGATTTCCGCCCCGGCTGGAGCGATATCGACATCCTCTGCCTCACAGGAGACGCGATAAGCCCTGCGCAGGCGGACGCGCTTGTGAGCCTTCGCCAAACGCTCACGGGCGAGCATCCCGAAAACCCGTATTTCCGGCTGTTCGAGGGCGGCTTCCTCACGTTGCGCGCCTTCCTGGAAAAAACGCCGGACACCGTAGTTTATTGGGGCACGAGTGGGCAGCGCGTCACGGAATTCCATTCTTTCAACAGCTTCGATATGGCCGCGCTGCTGGAGTGCGGCATCCTCCTTTTGGGCGAGGACGTAAGGGGTGCATTTGCGCCGTCGGCTTTTGATGAACTGCGCCGGGACGTTATACGGCATTACGACACAATAAGAAAGCACGCGCAAAGGACCGACGGGCGCGTTTATTCCGCGGGCTGGCTGCTCGACATCGCCCGCTGCCTCTATACGCTTGAAACCGGTAAGGTCACTTCGAAAACCGGGGCGGGCGAATGGGCGCTGCAAAATGGACATTGTCCCGTGCCCGCTGCGCTTGAGCGAGCCGTCGCGCTCCGGAAAAACCCGGCCGAACGCACGCGGGATGAGGGCATGCAAGCTTGGCTTTCCAATCTCGGCGGCGACATACAGGCCTTTGCCGACGTGCTGGAAGCCAAATTGTCGGAAATATGAAGATGACCGGACGAACACCGCGAAAGGAGGTTCCATGCATTACAGGGACGTCAAGGGTATACTCTCCGCAAAAAACGGCATGAACCTCTACCGCGGCTGCACGCACGGCTGCATCTACTGCGATTCGAGAAGCCTTTGCTACAATATGGAGCACGACTTTGAGGACGTGGAAGTGAAGCGCAACGCGCCGGAGCTTTTAGAAGACGCGCTCAGGCGCAAGCGCAAAAAGTGCATGATTGGCACGGGCGCGATGTGCGACCCGTACCTGCCCCTTGAAAAAACAGAGCGTCTCATGCGCCGCTGCATGGAATTGATCGACGCATACGGTCTCGGCTTCACGGTGCAGACAAAATCCGACCTGGTGTTGCGCGACCTCGATTTGCTAAAGCGCATCAACGCGAAAACCAAGTGCGTCGTGCAGATGACGCTCACCACCTTTGACGAGGCGCTTTGCCGCATACTCGAGCCAAACGTATGCACCACCGAGCGCCGCGCGCAGGTGCTGAACATCCTTCGCGACGAAGGCATCCCCACCGTCGTTTGGCTCTCCCCCATCCTCCCTTTCATCAACGACACGGAGGAAAACCTCCACGGCATACTCGGCTATTGCTTTGAGGCGAATGTCAAGGGCATACTCTGTTTTAGCATAGGCGTGACGCTTCGCGACGGGGACAGGGAGTATTTTTATAAAAAGCTGGACGCGCATTTTCCCGGCATGAAGGATCGTTATATGCGTGCGTTCGGTTCGAGCTACGAGTGCAACAGTCCGAATAACGACGCGCTCATGCGCATCTTCCACGCGGAATGCGGGGCGCGCGGCGTGCTGCACGAGGTTGAGGCCGTGTTTGGGTATCTGCATGAATTTGAGGAGAAAAAGGCGGAGGAGCAAATAAAGTGGTTTTAGCAAAAAAGACCGGCCAGCGCCGGTCTTTCATCAATTCCTAAATCAAGGATTTTATCATGTAATGCTCATCGCAGTAAGTGCCATCCGGATACTTCAAAGCGTTCTTTTTTGTGCCGCAAATTTCGAACCCGACGCTTTGATACAGGGCAATCGCCGCCGCATTATCCGCCACCACGTCGAGCTCAAGCTGCTCGAAGCCCCTTCCCCCGCACCACCGGATAAGCTCCTGAATCAGGATTTTGCCGATGCCGAGCCGCCAGTAATCCCTTAGAACGACGATGCCCATGCTCGCCCTATGCCGAAAGCGCGCCCTGCCGCTTAGCCGCCGCGCCTCGCAATTGGCGACAAGCTTGCCGTCGATCTCGCCCACGATCCAGAATACATTTTCGTCCGTGTCCCTCTGGGCAATCAGCTCGCGCTCCGCTTCCTCCGTGTAGCCGAACTCCCCGGGCTCGCGGGATAAAAAGCGGGTCTGCGTGTCGGCGGTCGTGATGAGATCGATCATCCTCTTCGCATCGTCCGGCACGAGAGTGCGCACGATTAGCGTCTTTCCGTTGTTCAGCGTATATTCCTTATAATAGCGGTATTCCATAGGGCATTTCTCTCTTTTGTTTTTTTGATTGTATTAATATATCACTTTGGTTATGATGGAGTATATAAAAATCCGGTGATGGACTGCAAATTTTTAAATCGGAGATAAAAATGCATGCCCGAACTCTGGGACCTTTACGACGAAAACCGCAACAAAACCGGCCAGACCTTCCCGCGCGGGCTCAACCTGCCCGCGGGCACTTATCACATCGTCGTGCATGTGTGGATACGAAACGCAAAGGGCGAATGGCTCATTTCAAAGCGCACGCCGAACAAGGATTTTGCCAACATGTGGGAAGCGACCGGCGGCTCCGCGCTCGCGGGTGAGGACAGCCTCGCCGCCGCCGTGCGCGAGGCGAGGGAAGAGCTCGGCGTGGCGCTCGACCCGGCAAAAGCCGTGCTGTTCCGTACGGACAGGCGCGACAGGTTCGATTATCCCTCCTGTCCCGATTTTTGCGACGTGTGGCTTTTTGCCTGCGAATGGACCTTGGAAAAAATTGTTTTGCAAAAAGATGAAACCTGCGATGCAAAATGGGCGACGGCGGACGAAATCTATGCTGTGATGGAAAACGGCACATTCATAGGCCGCATGATTTACGGCTATCTCGACGCGCTGTTTGAAAAAGCGGCTGATTTATTGGGAAAATAAGCGTTTTCGGCGCAAACTTCTGTTGACACCCCATATGGCCTGTGATAAAATGCTTCGGTGAGCCGCTCCGCGCCGGCTTTATAAGCGTGGCGGAAGCCAACGCCGTTTGCGGGCGAGACTGTGATCAGGAGGTGCATGACGTGTACGCGATTATTCGTACGGGAGGCAAGCAGTACAAGGTCGAAGCGGGCGACGAGATCCTCGTCGAAAAACTTGAGGCCGCGGACGGAAGCGAAGTCTCTTTTGAAGTGCTGATGCTTTGCGACGGCGAAAACGTGACGGTGGGCAAGCCCGTTGTCGAAGGCGTTCTCGCAAAGGGCGAAGTCATTGAGCAGGTCAAGGGCAAAAAGCTTATCGTTTTTAAGTATAAGCCCAAGAAGAATTCACGCAAGAAGCAGGGTCATCGTCAGCCGTATACCAAGGTCAAGATCAACGCGATCGGCTAAGGCGCGCTATGACAGAAGCAACGCTTTTCCGCAGCGGCGGCAGATTAACGGGCTTTGAGGCGCAGGGTCACACCGGAAGCGCCGAAGAGGGAAACGACGTCGTCTGCGCCGCAATCAGCGCCCTCACGCAAAGCGCGCTCATGGGCATCAGGGAGTACCTGAAACTCGCGTGCGCCTACGAGATTGCCGACGGATACATCTATTGCATGCTTCCGGAGGACACCTTTGAAGAGGACTGGCGCGAGGCGGAAATCATACTCGAAACAATGGCCATGGGGCTTCGCTCCATCGCCGATACCTACGGTGATTACATCAAGATAATCGAAAGGGAGGTGTAACACGATGATGAAGATCAATCTGCAGCTCTTTGCGCACAAGAAGGGCGTCGGCAGCTCCCGCAACGGGCGCGACAGCGAAAGTAAGCGTCTCGGGCCCAAGCGTGCGGACGGCCAGTTCGTGCTCGCCGGCAACATACTCGTGCGGCAGCGCGGCACCCATTACCATCCCGGCACGAACGTCGGCAGGGGTAAGGACGACACGCTTTTTGCAAAGGTGGACGGCGTGGTCCGCTTTGAAACCAAGCATCTTGGCAAAAAGCAGGTCAGCGTCTACGAGCAGGCCGCTGCGAACGAGTAAGGTCTATCTCTCGTAACACAGGCGCCGCCCATCGGGCGGCGCTTTATTTGCTTGCTATACACTTCTTATCCTTTTTATGAGTTCTTTGGCAAACAGAATAGCTATTTGATCTTTCGTATATTCATCTGCTGAGATGCACTGTATCGATTCTAGTTCCGGATAATGTTGGCATAAGTCTTTAACATGAATCTTATATAAGATAGGCAGGATTGTTTTCTGATTTCTTTCGTTTTGCTTTAAAAGAAATTCTTTAAGCTCTTTTTCCGTCCATTCTCGGCCAAAGAAATTTTCTGAAATAACAATGATTGCGAATTCAGCGGATCGTGCACCGCTTATAATTCTTTGTTTCCAGTCGTCACCCCAATCCAACTCATTGCTATCATAAAACACCCTCACGCCCAATCGCCGAAGGGATTTATTCAACTGATTAACATAGCTGATTTTATCTCTGCTCGCGTGACTCAAAAAAACATCATACTTATGAGGTTCATTCTGCGCCGTACCGCTCATTTCAATTGGTGCCTTTAGTAGATTCGTGCTCTTCATTGTTTCAAAATACCTTTCGCCATCATATGTGAGCGTGTATATTTCACTCTGAGAAGTATTGCCATCAACCTTTGATCTGTGTATTTTTCTATTTATCAATCCACATTTTACAAGGTATTCAATCCTGCGATTGAATTCTTGACGTCCAGATTTCGGTGTTTTCCTACTAAGTACACTAATTGCTTTATTTAGGCTTTTTGCCCCTTTTCCTTGATTTATTAGTTCGCTAAGTATCTCTTCTGTCCTGCTATCGAGTTTGCCTTGCGGCTGGCCCTGACTACCATTAAAAGCTCTACTTACCGCTTTATCGTTTTCTTGTTGTGATTCTATTTCTTCAATCAGGCTATAACCGCGATTATTGACAGCGATTTCGCTCGGACCTTCTGCCCATAAAACGCTTATATAGCCATCGTCTTGAAGCTCGCCGAATACACTACTTAATCGATTTTGATCAGCGAAGTTAAGATTTTCAAACTTAACTTGCCAATAGCTTGGGTTATCAAGGTTTTCAATTATTTCTTGCAGTATTTCAATTGCTTTACCCGTTAACCCTTTGTTTCGCACCTCAATATACACCTTTCATAAGACTCTAATCATATTATAGTAGTTTTTTGAAAAATCTCACTATTTTGTTTACTATTTATAGGGCACTTTTGTGCTATAATCCCCCCATGTACACAATCTGCGACATCACCGACGACACCCTCGCCATACGCGGCATAGACCGCCTTTCGCTCGAGCGCACTTTGGCCTGCGGGCAGAGCTTCCGCTGGCAAAAGGACGGGGACGGCTTTAGCGCGCCCGCGCTGGGCAGGATGATCCACGCGGAGCAAAGGGGCGACGCGCTGCTGCTCTCCCCCTGCATTGAGGAGGACATTCCGCTTTGGATACGCTACTTCGATTTGGAACGGGACTACGCCGCCATCGAGGAAAAGCTCACAGCAGACCTCACCTTATGCGATTGTTTGCCCTGCGCCTCCGGCATACGCGTGCTGCAGCAGGAGCCGTTTGAAACGCTTCTCACCTTCATCATTTCAGCCAACAACAACACCAAGCGCATCGCGGGCATCGTGGAGCACCTGTGCCAAAGGGCAGGCGAACCCGTCGTTTTCCGCAAGCGGGAATACCGCTTTTTCCCCACCCCCGCCGCCGTCGCCGCACTTTCCGTGGAAGAGCTTGTTGAAATCGGCGCGGGCTACCGCGCGCCCTTTATCAAAGCGAGCGCCGCGCGCATCGCAGGAGGATACGATCTCGAGACGCTCCGGCACATGCCGCTCGACGCGGCGCGAAAAGAGCTTGTCTCCTTCCCCGGCGTGGGGCCGAAGGTCGCGGACTGCGTGCTGCTCTTCTCCCTCGGACACGCGGACGCTTTTCCCGTGGATGTGTGGATCGGGCGCGCCATGCGCGCGCTCTACTTCAACGGGGACGCGCCAAAGCGGCGCGAACTGGAAAGGACGATACGCGCCCTCGGCAGCGAGAGCGGCATCGTCCAGCAATATATCTTCCATTATGCAAGGCTCACAAGCCTTGGCAAATAATGTCCCCCGGGCTGCCCAGCCTGCCCTGCTCGCGCAGCCATGAAACCGTGTCCGCAAGGGTCTCTCGCATGGTATAGCGCGGCTTGTAGCCAAGCTCGCGCCCGGCTTTCTCGCGCGAGAAGTTGGCGTTGGAGTTGAGCGTGTAAATGGAATATTTCGTAAACAGCGGCGGTTGGCGGAGCATCCGGTAATACGCCTCGGCAAGGGGTGCGACCGCGTTGATGAACCACAGCGGCAGTATGTGCTTGACGCGTTTTTGCCCCGTGGTCTCGTGTAGCAGTTCCAGCAGCTCCGGCACGCTGAAATACCGGTTGGAAAGGATATAGCACTCCCCCCTGCCGCCCTTCTCGCAGCAGGCGAGTATGCCCTCCGCCACGTCTCGCACATCCACGAAGTCGTAGCCGCCGTCAAGGCCGCTTGTGAGCCTGCGCTTGCAGTAGTCGATAACGAGCGTGGTCAGGTGGCCGCGGCCGTGGTCGTACGGCCCGCAGATGCCGGATGGATGCACCACGCTGGCGTCAAGGCCGCGCGCGGCGGCGTCGAGCACCAGCTTCGTCGCCTCGGCCTTGGTCTTTGCGTACGCGCCCTTGACAAGATGCGGGTTAAAGAGATCCGTTTCCGAAATGACATGGCCCTTGGGCTTCTCAGGTATAGCGTGGACGGAGCTGACGTAGACAAGCTTTTTCACATGGTGCCTCTCGCACTGGGCGATGATGTTGCGCGTGCCCGTGACGTTGACGAGCTTGAGCAGCGGCGGTATTTTGGACGCGATGGAAACGATGCCCGCCGCGTGGATCACCACCGCCTCATCCCCCTCCGGGATGCTGAAAAAGGGCTCTAAGCTGTCCTCATCGCAGATGTTCGCGTAAAGGACGGACTCGCACCCTTCCGGCACATGCTTTTCACCCGGCAATACCAGCGCGCGCACCCGCGCGCCGCGCTCGAGTAGCTTCCTCACCAGCACGCCGCCCAGATGGCCTGCGGCGCCGGTCACCAAAAAAATTTCACCCATGGCAAACACTCCTAACTTTCGTCTTAAATAAGTGCCGCATGAATGAAACGGATAATATCAATACTCAAATAATATACCCCTTTTTTGAACGCAGTAAAGATGAATTGTGGCCAAAAAGAAAATTTCGTGCCGACGCGGTGCGGCGCGAATCCTTCCGATCCGGCGGGATGGTTTGCACCGCCTCCGCTCCGTCGCGGCCGGCCGCGGCGGCGGCGCGGCCGTTGCCGCGCGCCCAAGAAGCATGGCGCGCCCACGCCGCGCTGCAACGTGCTCGGGCGGTGCTCTCATGTATATGAACGGGCGCACACTTCAATATATGTGCGCCCCTGCGGGTTTGCTATGGCGTTGGGAACTCCCATCCCGGTGGGGATGTTTCCTCCCCCGTTATCCCGGGCTCCGGCGTCAATTGCGGCGTAAGTTCCGGCGTGGGCGTGTTCACGACCAACCCGCCGCCCGGATTGCTTATACCCGGGGAGGGCGTCGCGCCGCCCGGCGTGCGTGCGGGCAGCGACGGATTGGGGGTTTTCAGCTCCACGGGTTTTGGCTTTTCCTCCGAATCGAATATGAATTCGTTGAGCTTCATGCTCATCGCGGGCAGGTCGCCAAAGAACACGAAGCGCTTTTCCCACTTGCCGTTCTGATAGAGCCCATCGACGGGCAGGCGGTAGGACAATATCCCCTTCGCCTTCATCGAAAGCGCGGACATGGCGATGTCTATGATCTGCGCGTTGGTGAGGTTGGTCTCCACATAGGGCAGCATGTCGTAGAGGAGGTCGTACTGCTTTTTCGCGCTCATGCCCATGAACTGCGCAAAGACCATCTCCAGGAGCTTATACTGGCGCTCCACGCGCACGAATTCGCTGTCGATCTTCCTTATTCTGGCATAACCGAGCGCCTGCTTGCCGGTGAGCTTCACAGGGCCGGGCTCCGCGAAGATAAAGCCGTCCCACAGGTATGTTACGTCAAGCTGCTTGTTGAGCCCCGCGATGTTGTCGTTGGCGGCGCTGATCTCCTCCGCCGTCATCTCGACCGTCACGCCCTCCATGGCGTCTATGAGGTCGACGAAGGTAAAGAGATCCACCAGCACATACTTTTCGATTTTGATGTGGAAGTTGCTGTAAATCGTATCGAACAAAAGCTGCACGCCGCCGCGCGCCGCCGCGGAATTGAGCTTGCCGTAGCCGTGGCCCGGTATGTCCACGAGCATGTCGCGCATGAGCGAGGTGAGCTTCAATCGGTTGTGCACCTTGTCGATGGTAGCGATCATCATCGTGTCGGAATTGTACGCACCCTTCTTCTCGCGCCTGTCCGCGCCGATGAGCAGCACGTTGACGTAGCGGGTATCCTTGTTGTCCATGAGCAGCTTCGTCAATTGCTCCTGCGTGAGCACCGTTTGCTCATAATACTCGCCCAGCGGCAGCGCGGGCGCGGCAGCGCCGTTGCCCGGCACTTCCATGACGTCCCCCGTCGTGCTGGGAGCGGGGCTTCGCGTGGGCGTGGGCGTCATATCCGGCGCCTCGTCCGAGAGGGGAGGCGTTTGCTCCCCGACGGGTTCAAAGGTCTCCGCCGGGTCGCCGCGCGTGATTCGGTTCAAAAGGTTCGTGCCGAGTATGCCCAGCGCGAGGCCCAGCATTAAAACGACCGCGAGCAATGTGATTGCGACTTTCGCGGCGGGGCGGAGTTTTTTTCTTTTCTTTGCTTTTTCTTCCATATCCATCACGCTTTCGCGTAAATTTCGCCAAATTCAAACATCCTTCTTCGCCTGTTGATTTTATCACGAAGCGCGTGGCGCTTCAAGCTTACTTGAAAGCGGATGGCCTTTGTTGTACAATTGTTAACACCTTATTCAAGAATGGGAGGGTTATGCGCATGTACGCCATGTTCGCCGCAGTGTATGATAGGCTCATGGCCTCGATCGACCGCGACGAGTGGGCGCGCTACCTCCTCACTTTCCTGCCGGAGGGAAAGCTTATGATCGCGGACGCCGCCTGCGGCACGGGCGCGCTGACCATTCCGCTCGCCAGGGCCGGACATGCCCTCACGGGGCTTGACGCGTCGGAGGAAATGCTCCGCGTCGCGCAGGAAAAGGCGAGGCTCGCGCGGCTTTCCATCCCCTTCGCGCAGATGAGGATGGAAAATCTTACCTTGCACAAAAAGGCGGACGCGATCGTCTGCGCGTGCGACGGGGTGAACTATTTAACTTCCGTCAACGCCGTGGATTCCTTTTTGCGTGCGGCGTTTGACAACATAAAGCCGGGCGGGAAGCTGCTTTTTGATATATCGAGCCGCTATAAGCTCTCCCGCGTGCTCGCCAATAATACCTTCGCCGAGGACGAAGAAGGCGCGGCATATATCTGGAAGAATGAATATGATGAAGTATCAAAGCGCATCCGCATGGATGTCACCTTCTTTGAGCGGATGGAGGACGGGCGCTACGAGAGGTTCAGCGAGGAACACATACAGCGCGCCCACTCCGAAAAGGAACTGACCAACGCGCTCATGCGCGCGGGCTTTTGCGATATACGGGCATACGGGGCCTTTACGCACGACGCGCCCCGAAAGGAAAGCGAACGGCTGCAATTTGTGGCGACCGTTCCGGAAAGAGGTTGAAGATGGCCGACATGAACGATATAATCCTCAGGGGCGTATTGCTGAACCGACAGGCAAAATTCACGGCCATTTCCGGAACGAAGCTCGTTGAAACGGCGCGCGAAACGCACGGCCTCTCGCGCGTGTGCACCGCCGCACTCGGGCGCGCGCTGATGATAACCTCCATCATGGGCACCGCGCTCAAGGGCGCGGACGAGCGCGTGACCACCATCATCAAAGGCGGCGGCATGGCGGGCAACGTTGTGTGCACGGCGAACGCCTCGGGGCGGGTGAAAGGATATATCGAGGATCCCAAGCTCGAATTGCCTCCCACGCCGGATGGCAAGCTGGACGTCGCGCTCGCGGTGGGCTGGTTCGGCGAGCTCACCGTCGTGCGGGACATGGGCCTCAGGGAGCCCTACGTCGGCCGCTCCCCCCTCGTTTCCGGGGAAATTGCGGAGGATTTCGCGCACTACTTTACGGTGAGCGAGCAGCAGCCCTCTCTGGTATACCTGGGCGTGCGCGTGGATATTGAAACGGGAAGGGCGCTCGCCGCCTCCGGCGTGCTGGTGCAGACCCTGCCCGGCTGCCCGGAAGAGGATACGGAAAAACTCATGCAGAAGGCGGACGCCATTTCCGCGCTGACGGCAAGGATAGAAAAAGGAGAAACGCTTGAAAACGCGCTCGCCGCGATTTTTGAGGATTGCGATATGGAAACGCTCCAAAGCTACCAGCCGGAGTTCCGCTGCGATTGCAGCAGGGAGAGGCTGGAGCGTGTGCTTCTCTCCCTCGGGACAGAGGAGCTTGCGGATATGCTTGAAAAGGAGCGCGGCGCGCAGCTCACCTGCCATTTTTGTAACACCGCGTATGACTTTGACGAAAACGACCTTCGGCAGCTAATTGCCGAAAGCAAAGGGAATAAAAGCGATGGATAAAATGACTTTACATAAAAAGGACCGGCCGGGCAAGATACTCTCCTTCGAACAGAAGGGCGAGTTCTTCTATAAAAGAGGGCTGGACCGGCTGGACGAAAACAAGCTGGACGACGCGCTGTGCAACTACAGGCTTGCGAGCGAGCGCGACCCGGACAATGAGGAAATCCTCCTCGCAATGGCCGAGGTGCTCACGGAGATGGAGCGCTTCGACGAATCCAACAGGATCATTTTCCGCCTGGTGCGGCACGAGGATCACGACCCCGAATGTTATTTCGGCATGGGCTGCAACTTCATGGGCCTCAACGACCTGCCCCACGCCAAGGACTCCCTCGAGCGCTACACCGAGCTTGACCCGGAGGGCGATTTCGTGTACGACGCGTTCGACATGCTCGACGCCATCGACGAGGCGGAATTCTACCTCAACGGCCCCGGCGAGGGCGCGCTGGTCGAGGTCAATAAAAAGGACGACGCGTACGACGCCGCGGAGGAGGGTCGCTCCCTGCTCGAGCAGGAGCAGTACGACCGGGCGGAAGAGAAGCTCAACCGCGCGCTTAAGCTCGACCCGGAGCTTACGTGGGCGCGCAACAACCTCACGCTCGTCCACTTCTGCCGCCGCGAATACAAGCGCGCCGCGACGGAAGCAAAAACCGTGCTGGAGCGCGACCCAAAGAACCTGCAGGCGCTGTGCAACCTTGCGATGATCCAGCAGGCCATGCGCGACAAGGCCGCCGCCAACCGCACGGCGGACGCGATGGCGCGCTGCGAGAGCGACGACCCGGACGACCTCAACCGCATGTCCCTCGTGCTCATGGACTTGGGCCGCTTTCAGGAGGCGCTGCCGCTGATGCAGAAGCTGAGGAAGCATTACCCGTACGACGAGGGCACGCTGCACCGCCTGGCGATGTGCGCCTTCCAGACGGACCGCTTCGGCGAGGCCATCGCCTGCTACGACACGCTTTTAAAGATCAACGCTTCCGACACCATCGCGCGCTACTACCGCGGCCTTTGCCGCGCGGCGCAGGCGAGCGGGTCTGCAAGCGCGCTCACCAAGCGCAAATTCATGATGAACTATCAGGTGCCCTTTGACGAAATGCTCTCGCGCATCAACAGGCTCAATGAAATCGTGAGCCAGCCAAAGGACGACCTCAAAGAGGTCTGGGAAGAGGGCGGGGAGCTCAAGAACCTCGTGGAATGGGGCTTTACGCTGCCCGATCGCGGCATCAAGCACGCGCTGCTCGCGCTCGTCTCCACTTTCGCCGACGCGCGCGGGGAGGAATTGCTGCGGGATTTCGTGCTGCGCCGCGAGCAGCCGGACGAATTGAAGCACGAGGCGCTCGCCTACCTCACGCGGCAGGGCGCCGTGGAGCCTTTTATCTCCTACCTCGGCGGCGCGCTGGTGCAAAGCCGCATCAGCCATTCCCTCGGCGGCGGGGTCAGCAAGCCGTATCGCGACGCGCTCGTGCTCTGCCTTAGCGCCATGCACGGGAGGCGTCCCGAGCAGGTGGCAAGCCGCGCCATGACGCTTTGGGAAAAATTCGTGCGCAGTGCGGAAAAGAACCTCCCCCGCCTCTCCCGCGCGCAAAGCTCGGCCATGGCCGCCGCGCTGGAGTTTCTCGCCTGCCGCGAGGAGGGCGAAAAGGCAGTGAAGACAGACATCTGCGCCCGCTACGGCGTGAGCGCGCTGCGCTTTAAAAACGCGCTGACGCGCCTGGAGCGCGGCCTATGAACTTCATCGCCACATGCAAGCTGGGGTTGGAGGCGCTCGTCGCCGCCGAACTTCGCAGATGCGACATCAACGTTTTATCCGTGGAGGACGCGCGCGTGCGCTTCGAAGGGGACTTCGGGGCCATGGCGCGCGCCTGCCTGTGGCTGCGCACAGCGGAGCGCGTGCTTTTCGAGGCGGGCACGTTCGAGGCAAAGAGCTTCAACGAGCTGTTCGAAGGCGTGCGCGCGATAGATTGGAAGCATTACCTCAAGCGGGATACGTTCATACACGTCACGGGCAAGAGCGCCAAAAGCGCGCTCTTCTCCGTTTCGGACTGCCAAAGCATCGCGAAGAAGGCCATCGTCGAGAACCTCAAGGCCGCCTATAAAACGGAGCTTCTGCCGGAAACGGGCAAGGAGGTCATCATCGAAATCGGCATACTGCGCGATCAGGTCACCGTCGCGCTCGACCCGTGCGGCGCAGGTCTCTCCCGGCGGGGATACCGCACTTATAACGTGGCCGCACCTCTGAGCGAAACGCTCGGCGCCGCCATCGTGACCCTCGCGCGCTACTATGCCGACATGCCCCTCATCGATCCCATGTGCGGCAGCGGCACCATGCCCATTGAGGCCGCGCTCATCGCAAAGAACATCGCCCCCGGCCTCGGCCGCTCCTTTGCGGCGGAAAACTGGGCGTTTCTCGACCCGGCCGTATTCCGGGGCGAGCGCGCGCGTGCTCTGGATTCCATACGCAGCGTCACGCCGGACATACTCGGGCGCGACATCGACGCGTGCAGCATTGAGCTTTGCAAAAAGCACGCCAAGAAGGCGGGCGTGACGGTGAGCTGGGAGGTCGTCCCGGTGCGCGAACTGCATATAACAAAAACCGGAGGCGCGCTAGTGTGCAACCCGCCCTACGGCGAGCGGATGCTGACGAAAAAAGAGGCGGACGCGCTCCTTGTGGACATGCGCCGCGCCTTCGACGCGCTGCCCGGCTGGAGTGTCTCTATCATCAGCGCCAACCGCGAGTTCGAGCGCGCTTACGGGAAGACCGCGGACAAGCGGCGCAAGCTTTCCAACGGCGGCATGCCTTGTACGCTGTACCAGTACTTCGCGCCCAAAAAGGGCTTTACAAATGAAGGGTGATAACGTATAATAAACCTCGCGTCCAAACGGGGCTTTAGCGAAGTTGGCTATCGCGCTACACTGGCAGTGTAGAGATCACCGGTTCGAATCCGGTAAGCTCCACCAGGAAAAATCCAAGCCATTCGGCTTGGATTTTTCAATTCAATTCGCTTGCGCTAAATGATATTGGCTCCGCCGTTGAGATCGGGCTACACTCGGCCGAGGAGACGGGTCTGCTGCATCATTCGATTGTTTTCCATGTTTCGGGCACGGGAGTCCAGCCGGAATCGGACTCTCTCATCTCCCACTTTCCCTCTATGCATCGGACATCCATCTTTTGCGTATCGTCGTTTGCTT